>CAYPUM010000562.1:0-2575 GCA_964413545.1 uncultured Roseibacillus sp.
GAGGCTTGCCTCAGTGGGGGATTCTCACTTCGGGCGGGCGCCGATCGTCTTTCGCGCGAAGACGTGCGCCCGGAGCTTCCGGAAGGCGGGATGATCCTTCACGCGGAAGACCACGGCGCCGTAGAGCAGGCAGAAGAGGGCGAACTTGCCGAGGGTGAAGGCCGTGTCATGGACGAGGTTCTCGCCGCTCTCGCCGGCCGGGATGAGGGTATGGATCGCCGGGAGGAGGAGCAGGGCGCAGATGAAGGGAAACCAGATCATTCCGAGGAACCGCAGGCGTTCGGCAGGGGCCATTCCGAACCGTCCAAGCACGTACCAGAAGACGGCGGCGCAGTAGAGGAAGTGACTGATGCCGGTGCCGATTGCCACCCCTTCGATCCCCCAACCCAGCCGGATGAACGAGATGTTCAGGGCGAAGTTCAACACCACCGCCGGGATGGTCCGGAACATGATGGTGCGCTGCTTGTTCATGGCGTAGCACGCAAGGACGGGCAGTTCGAACAAGGTTGCGAAGAAGAGCCCGAAGACGAGGATGCGGGTCACTCCGATCGAGGGCGCGAAATTTTCGAGGAAGTACAGAACCGGCAGGTGAATCGCGAGGAACGCGGCCCCGATGACGAATGGCACGCCGTAGGCGATGAGCACGGTGGGATCAAGCAGGAGGTTCCGGATTGACCGGATGTCCTCGGTTTTTCCGAGCCGCTCCATCATGCGCGGCGAGGTGACGGACCGCGCCACGAACGGGATGGTTTCCATGATGCCGGTCATCACCGCGGCGAGTCCGAAGAAACCGACCGCTTCCTCGGAGAGCATCGTGAAGATGACGAGGCGGTCGGCGCTTTTCAGCAGGTTGAGCAGGAGGAAGGTCACCGTCACCGGGAATCCGATCTTGAGCAGATTTCCGACGAGCGGCAGCGAGACGCGCCCGAACGGGAGGCGGCGTTCCTTCGAGAGGACGTAGCCGAGCCACATCAGATCGGCGGCCAGCAACCCGAGGAGAAGACCCCGGAACGAGAGCCACCACACCATGAGCACCGTGGCGGCGGTGCCGAAGAACCCGTAGATCATCTCCGCCACGCTGATGACTTCCACCCGCTTGGATGCGGTGAGCTTCCAGAGATGGAAGTATCGCAGCTTGTTGGTGATCAGCAGAATCCCGAGGAAGAAGAGCGTCTCGACGTGGAGGGCTTTCCATCCGCTCATCGCCCCGGCGCACGCCGTCACCATGAGGATCGCGGCGGCGCTCAACGAGTAGAGCATGTTGACGCCGAAGACGCTCGTGAAGATGGCCTGGACCTGCCCCGGCTTGCCTGCTCCGCGGAGGTAGGGGACTTGGCGATTCATTCCCTCGAAGGTGCCGCAGTCCGAGCTTTGATCGTATTCGAGGCAGACCGCCACCATGTTCCGCAATCCATAGAGCGACGGGCCGAGGATCCTTGCGATGACGAGGCCGCCGAGGATCTTGAACCCCATGCGGAAGTAGATGGCGAACGAGTAGAGCGCGGAGTGCTGCACCGTCTTCCTCGTCTCGGCCTCGAGGATCTGGTCGTCGTCCCGCGTATTCATGGCATTGTGGAGGGTGCGGAGGGGATCCGTTGTCTGTGCGGGGCGCTGCTGGCGGGGATTCCGGGTCCGGGCTACGGTCGCGGCGTCTTCTCTCCCGGTTCGGCGCCGAGGCGCCGCCGCAGGGCGTTCGCGTAGCGATGCCGCAACACCCGGGAGAGCGGCCACCGGCCCGATCCAGGCAGGCGGTGGATGTACTCCTCGTAGGGGATCCGGACGATGCGCATCGGGTCGTCGCCCGCGGCGTTGGTCCGGCGCCCCGGCAGGATCCCCCAGTGGGTCGAAACGTAGCCGGTCTCCCGTGCGACCGCGATGGCCGTGTCGCCCCCCTCGAACCACGGGAAGGCGAAGTGTCGCACCGTCTTGCCGAGGAGGCGGCTTTCGATGGTCCGCTTGGCGCCGAGGAATTCCTCCCTTATCGCGGCGTGCTGTTCCGCGCTGGTCTCGTATCGGTCCGGCTCGGGGTGTGTTGCGCGGAAGGCGCGGACAACGGCGCGCAGTCGTCGCCGCCAATCAGGCCGCCGGAAGAAGAGTTCTTCGCCTTCCCGTTGGACCAACTGCGCGCATTTTTCCCGCAGCTCCCCGGAGTCGTGGTAGCGCCTTGCGTCGCTCATGCGGGACCGGTTGACGTGCACCGGAGACCCGGCAGGCAAATCGGCGCCCGGAGCGTCCGTCCCGTTCCGCTCGAATACGGGAACGTTCAGTTTGTAGAACGTGTAGTCGTACCCGGGATTCATGAAGTCCTCGATCCGGGGTCCGACGGCAATCCGGGAATGGGTCCGGGTGTGGGCCTGGAAGTCGATCACCCCGCGGTCGTGCATCGTTTGGATTTCCGGCCATGTGCAGAAGGGGTTGCCGGGGGTTTCCCGGTCGCGCACCGTTTCCCATGCGGCGTTCCCGCTCCAGACATCGGAGAGACAGGGGTGACAGCTCTTGTCGGCAGCGATGTAGTCGGTGGTGACGAAGCAGATCGCGGTCATCCCGTATTTTTCGAGCAGCGGGAAGGCGGTCG
>CAYPUM010000563.1:0-2539 GCA_964413545.1 uncultured Roseibacillus sp.
GCTCCGCGAATGGAGCGTCGGGGTTCGCCCCCGCCTCCAGCATCGCCTTGACCAGCGGCGCGTCGTCCATGGCGACCGCGAGATGGAAGGCGCTTTGCCCCTCGGCGCCGACGGCCATCGGGTCCGCCCCCGCCAGCAGGAGGGCCTCCGCCATGTCCGCGCGCCCGCAGCGCACCGCCGCCGCCAGCGGCGGGTCCTTCCGGCAGGGATTCACGTCCACCCCGATACCCATCAGGAAAGCGAACGTCTCGATGTCATTCTCCACAACCGCGTTGTAGAGTGCCGGCCCCGGCGCCCCTCCGTAGTCGAGCAGCACCCGGACGCAGTCAAGGTCCCTTCCGGCGAGCGCCGCCTCGGTCGGGCTTCGTCCGTCCGGCAATCGAAGGTTCGGGTCCGCTCCGCGCTTCAACAAGGCCTGCACGGATGCCGCGTCGGCCCGCAGAACAGCCACGTGCAACGGCTCGATACCATTCGGGCACGGGATCCCGGCCGAAGCGCCATGGGCCAGCAGTTCCGCCGCCACCGCGCCATGCCCTTCCGCCAGCGCGACGTGGAGGGCGGTTTCGCCGTTCCGGTTCGCGGCATCCATCGGCAACCCGGCCTTCCACAACGGCCGCACCAGCTCCGCATGCCCCAGCCGCGCCAGAACATGGCCGGGGGTGTCGCCCGCCGCATCCCGCACCTCGACCGCCGAGCCCGAACTCAACACCCGCCAAACGAGCCATTCCGAACCGCCCCGCACCGCCTCCATCACGATGGGTTCCCCGGCCCGCCCGCCCCCCATGCCAAGGGCGCCCTGGTCCAGCAGCAACTTCGCCGAGGCCGCCCGTCCGGTGGCAAGCGCTTCCGCCAGCAGGCTTCCGCCCCCCGGCACTTCCACTCCCGGATCGGCCCCCCGGTCCAACAGGGCCGTCACGATCGAGACCTCGCCGGCCCGCACCGCGCTGCACAGGGCCGAACCTCCGTCATCGGCCCGCGCCTCGATCGGCACACCGCGCCGGATCAGCTCCTCCGCCACCTCCGGCATCCGCGCCTCGATCGCCGCCATCAGGGTCGTCCGGCCGCCTTCGTCCCGCCCATGGAATGAGAACCCCTCGGTTCCGAGCAGTTCCCGGATCGCGCCCCGGTCGCCGGCGGCAAGCGCCGCGAACATGGCCTCCGCTCCACGGTCCGGCCCGCCATCGGTCCCGATCAGAAGCGGTTGTTGTTCGGGCAACAACGCTGCGATCGACGCCCCGAGCGCCACAACCAGTATCATCGGCAACGAAGTCGGATGCATGGCGGCTGACAGGGCGTTCGGAAAATGTTACTCTATCCACCCCCGCCGCTTCGCGCAACCTCGGGCATAACCCTTAAGCTTGCTTGAAATTCTACCCGTGGGACGGGATCGAATTCCCTCTGGCAACACTCTGAAACAAGGGAAAAGGCGGCGCAGGCTTCCAACCTGCGAGAGGGTCGGCCGGGGCTCGCCCGACGCCGCCGCACAACAGACGGTTGGTGGCGTCTACCGCACGGTAATTGCGTTCCGCCAGTTGCGCCTCGTACTCGGCACGCTGCAAGCGCAACTGCCACTGCCGTTGGAGTTGCTCGTCTCTTTGCGCCAACTGCCTGGCGGCTTCCAAGGCGATCTCGATCTGCATCGGCTCCACCGCCTCCAACACCCGCTGGCTGACACACCGGTCCAGAAGATCCCCCCTCGTGCTCAGGCAACTGCTGCCGGCCAACCCCTCCCGTCGATGCCAGTTACATTCGTACTGGAAGCGATGCTCCGGTTCCCGCTCCGCCTTGCGTGTCAGGGCAGACAGGGCGCTTGAGACATTTTGCGTGGGGGCATTCCTTCCCCTCATGTCGGTGCGTTGTCCGCTTTGACCTTCCGCCCTCCCCTTCCCCATGCCTGCACCGCCGTGGCGGTGCGGAGGCGTGTGAACGGCCCTACCGTCTCAGAGTAGTATGGGCGGGTCTGATTCCTCCTCGCCCCCCCGGTGTCTTCCTTTAGTTGATCACTGGCAGCCTGCCGGTTGCCCAGCAGGTACGGCGTGGAGGCCTCCCGAGTTCGAGGTGACGAGGTCGTCTTTTCCGGGACTTCCTCCTTCATCTGTTCACGCTTCTTTGCAACCGTGCCACGATCTTGATGGAAGACCCCGGTGGAACCGGCACGGGCTCACCATGGCGCTCGTGCCGATGCGGCCTTCCCCTTGACGTTACAAGGTCGGCTTCCACATCCAGTCGCTTACGGGGCTGTATCAATCTTAGGGGAGGTGCGAACTCCCAGCGGCCTGGTTGCTTCCCTGTGTACGCTTCGTCGAAGCCGTTCCGCCATCCCTCCCCCATTCCGGGCTCGGGTCCGTCGTTGGTAACGCGGTTCCTTCCGCGATCTTCCATGGCTTGGCTGACTTCAACGCAACACTCGGTAGTTGCTGCTGGTTAGGCTCTATAACATGATGACTTTCACATCATAAGAAGCGCCTCGCTTTGCTCGGCGCACAACGCCAAAGGTCTGGCACCGGCTACCGGCGGCGCACCTTCGACTGCTGGTTAG
>CAYPUM010000564.1:0-2539 GCA_964413545.1 uncultured Roseibacillus sp.
CGGGATCCAGGATTCGATCACGAAGCCGACGCGGGACAGCTTCTTCGTCAGCATCCGGAGCGCGGCCGGCGACTTCCTGGCGGGCATCCGGTTTGCCAACCAAACGGCAAGTATCGTGTCGTCGGGAGGGAGGGATGGTGACCGGCGCGGCGGGATTGCAGTCGTCGGCTGAAAGAAGAAGCCGCTGCTGGTTGCGGCGGAGGGCGGTGCTCGCACCCCCTCCAGCCCCGCGCCCTGAGGCGCCGCGAAAGCAGCAGCGATAAAGGAAATTCCTACCCGCCCCCCTTGCGCGCCGTACGCCGCGCTCCGCGAAGAGCCCGATTTACGAACCGTCCCCGGAAGCCTTATCAATTCGTAGACTTATGGCGACCTGCGAAACCTGCGGAAACGAGTATGACAAGACGTTCGAGGTCATTGTCGGCGGCGAAAGCCACCTTTTCGACTGCTTCGAATGCGCCATTCATGCCCTTGCGCCGGTCTGCGCGCAGTGCGGATGCCGCATCATCGGGCACGGCGCGGAGTCCGGCGGCGACATGTTCTGTTCGGCTCATTGCGCCACCCGCGCCGGCGCCGAAGGGATCGAGGATCGGGTGTGAGACCGGATATCCCCCCCTCGAGCATGAACTACCCCAGCCCCCTCTCGACGCGCTCCCGCAGTTCCGCGGCGTTCCGGGCGGCGTGGCCTTCGGCGTCGTTGTTGAAGAACGCGAAGACGTCGCGGCCCGCTTCAAGGAAACCGCCGATCTCCTCCGCCATCGCCGCCAGCTGCTCCGGGGAGTAGGGCTGCGTGTAGTCCTTCCCGTGATAGCGCAGATACAGCCAATCAGCCGTGACTTCCCGAGGGTGATCTTCGATCATGTCATGAAGGCACAAGGCGGCCCCGTGTTTGCCGAGCACCTCGTAAACCTCGCGGCAAAACCATGACGCGTCCCGAAATTCCACCGCGATCCGGTGTCCGCCGCCCATCGCCGCGAGGAAGGCCTCCAAACGACCCGGATCCGCCTTCCAGCGCGGCGGCAACTGCACCAGGATCGCCCCGAGGTGGCTCTTCAGGCCGACGGCGCGCGCGAGAAAGACCCCGGCATGATCCGCGGGATCCTTCAGGTGTTTCAGGTGGCTGCCGTAGCGACTATACTTGAGCGCGTATCGAAACCCGCGGGGCGCCGCGTCGCGCCACTTCGCAAAGGCGCCTTCATCCGGCAGGTGATAGAACGTGTTGTTGACCTCGACCGCCTCGAAACGTTCCGCGTAGTAGGAGAACCATTTCCCCTTCGGCAGGTCTCCGGGGTAGAAAACCCCTTTCCAATGATCATATTGCCACCCCGAGCACCCGATCCTGCAACGTCCCCGCCGCTCCGGCATCTCCTCGATCAAACTCCCCAGGGATAGGTATCATTCAATAAGCGGATCGAGGTCGGCCCCATCCCGGAGCGGGTGCCGGGCTTCCTGCACCAATCCGCGGGGAGCCCGCCCGCCGAAGTCAAGGCATCCCGTCTGCTCATCGGTCCCGGGAACCGTTTTGGAGATGCCGCGAGAACCAGTCCCGCGCCAGGTCGGCGACCTGGTCGAGGGTTCCGGGTTCCTCGAACAGATGGGAGGCTCCCGGCACGATCGTCAGCTCGTTCTCGCACTGCATGGCGCCCGCCGCCTCCCGGTTCATCCGGATGACGGGCTCGTCGCGTTCCCCGACAATCAGGAGCGTCGGGGCGCGGACCTCGGCCAGATGGTCGTCCGCCAGGTCGGGACGCCCCCCGCGCGAAACCACCGCCGCCACCTCGTCCGGGTGCCGCGCCGCCGCCACCAGCGCCGCCGCCGCTCCCGTGCTCGATCCAAAAAGGCCCACCCGAAGGGAACGCGCCTCCTCCCGACGCTTCAGCCACGAAATGGCCCCCGCCACGCGGCCGGCCAGCATGGGAATGTCGAAACGGAGGTCGCGGGTGCGGCTGTCGATGGTTTCCTCGTCTTCCGTCAGGAGATCGATCAGGAAAGTGCCCAGACCCGCCTGCTGAAAGGCCCGGGCCACCGCCGTGTTGCGCGGACTGTGCCGCGAACTGCCGCTGCCATGCGCAAAGAGCACCAGGCCTTCGGCGCCCTTCGGAATGCTCAGATCTCCGGAAAGCCTCAGGGTGTCCGTTTGTTGTTCCTGTTCCTGCATGATGAATGTCCTTGTTGTGACGGCCCGGGCTTCGGCCCGTCTCGTTTCGCTTCTTTGTCGGTATTCCTCTCCGCGGGGCCTCATTGCGCCAGCAACTCCTCCACTTCCTCGTCCGAGGTCTGGGTAAAATCCTGGTACCAGCGTCCCACGCCGCGGAACTGCGCCGGCATCATGGCACAGACCACCTCGTCGGCTTCTGCCGCCAGTTCCCGGCAGGTGTCCGGGGCCCCGGTCGGCGCCGCCACCACCACCTTGCTTGGCTTGCCCTCGCGCAAGGCTCGCACCGCAGCCCGCATCGTGGCCCCGGTGGCCAGCCCGTCGTCCACCAGCAGGACCGTCTTGCCCGCCACTTCGAGCGGAGCCCGGTCTCCGCGGTAGGCCCGC
>CAYPUM010000565.1:0-2537 GCA_964413545.1 uncultured Roseibacillus sp.
GCACCAACTGGGTGTTGCGGGCGATGCGAGCCGAGAATTCACTCGGCAACGCCAGTGCCTCGTCGAAAGAATTGGTGTGCAGGGATTGGGTGCCGCCCAAGGCGGCCGCCATGGCTTCGATGGTGGTGCGGATGATGTTGTTGTAAGGATCCCGGGCGGTCAGGCTGACTCCCGACGTCTGGCAGTGGGTCCGCAACATCAGGGAGCGCGGGTCCCGGGGCTTGAATTTCTCCTTCATCAGAGATGACCACAGAAGGCGGGCCGCCCGCAGCTTGGCAATCTCCATGAAGAAGCTCATGCCGATGCCGAAGAAGAACGACAATCGCGGCGCAAACTGGTCGACGTCCAGTCCACGGGCGATGGCAGCCCGCACATACTCGAGGCCATCGGCGATGGTGTATGCCAGTTCCTGGGCGCTGGTCGCGCCCGCCTCCTGCATGTGGTATCCGGAAATCGAGACGGAATTGTAACGCGGCATGTTAACCGAGGCATACTGGATGATGTCGGCAACAATCCGCATCGAAGGCGCGGGCGGATAAATGTAGGTGTTGCGCACCATGAATTCCTTCAGGATGTCGTTCTGCAGGGTGCCGGTCAGTTTTTCGGGCGGCACGCCCTGCTCCCCGGCCGCGATGATATACATCGCCATCACCGGCAGGACGGCTCCGTTCATGGTCATGGACACCGACATCCTGTCGAGCGGTATCCCCTCGAACAGGATCTTCATGTCCTCCACGCTGTCGACCGCCACTCCGGCCTTGCCGACGTCGCCGGCCACCCGTGGATGGTCCGAGTCGTAACCGCGGTGGGTTGCGAGGTCGAACGCGACTGAGAGCCCGGTCTGGCCGGCCGCGAGATTCCGGCGGTAGAAGGCATTCGATTCCTCGGCCGTCGAGAAGCCCGCATACTGCCGGACCGTCCACGGCCGGCCGGCGTACATCGTCGCCCTGGGCCCGCGGACGAACGGCTCCATCCCGGGAAGCGAGCCGAGGTGTGTCAAGCCTTCAAGGTCTTCGGCCGTGTACAAGGGCTTGACCATGATCTTCTCGGCGGTTTCCCGGACCAGAGCTTCAGGTGCTCGTTCCCTGCACTCTTTCTTAGCGAGATCTCGCCATTCTTTCGGCAGGTCCTTCATTGGTTCCTTCATGGTTGGCTCGTTGCGGCCGGCCACCCGCGGACCCCTGGTGATCCAACGGGAAGCCCCCCTGAACAGCGGATTCTGGGCATGAGGCGGGTCATCGCGGTGCGATGAAAGACGAAAGGTCCACAGTGTCAACCCGATACAACGGAGGCTGGAGGTTCGCACCCCTCCAGCCCCGGCTTGCCCTTCGAAGCCTCCTGACCTTCGTGGCTCGGAGAGCGACGGAGGTTGGCGGAGAGAGGCGCCCGGAGGCGCCGTGAAACCAGCCCGGAGGCGAAGGCGATGACGAATCGCAGGCGATCCTCCCGGGGCGCGTGTCGATCGGCGGAATCCGCGTCAGCGGTTGAAGATGTCGCGGGCCGCATGGCGGGTGGCCGCGTCGGCGTCGCGGAACCCGGCCAGCGCAAACCCTACCCGTTTGTCGTCCCGTGGCTCGCCGCCAAAATGCTCCGCCATCGCGGTGCGATAGCAGGGCATTGCAGCGATCGGCAGGTTGCGGCGTTGGACCTCACGCCAGGTCCTTGATGTCCCATCCCTTGCGGGCATCGACCTTGATGAGCTTGGCGGCTTCGGGGTTTCCGGAGATTTTCATTGTCTCCGAATCCCACTTCAGTCCCTTCCCGGTGCGGATTGCGAGCGTCCCGAGCAGGATGATTTCGGTGAGGGGGGCGGCATAGCTGAAATCGGAGCACGACATGGCGCCGGTCTTGATGGCGTCGACCCAGTCGCGGTGGATGCCCCGGGTCCGCGGGAGGGTCTTGGGCACTTGTTTGTCCTTGTTCGAGCGATACTCCTCCCACTTGGCCTTCGGGTAGAGTTGCGGGCTGTCGGGGCGCATGCCGCCATGGCAGATGCCGCCCTTTGTGCCGGCCATGATCAGGCCGCCCCCGCCGTGGAGTCCGCCAAGGTCGTAGCCCTTCGGCGGCTCGGGGCGGCTCGGACCCTCGTACCACTTGATCTTCACCGGCGGCTTGTCACCCCGCGCCGGGAAGTGGTAGGTCACGATCGAGCCGTTCGGGGTGTGAATCGGGTTTGCTTCGCCGTGCATCTCAACCTCGATCTTGTCGGGCGCGCCGAGGTCCATCGCCCAGTAGGGGGTGTCGATGGTATGACAGCCGATGTCGCCGAGGCCGCCGCAGCCGAAATCCCACCACGGGCGCCAACGGGTGGGATGGAAGGCCGGGCTGAAGCCGGCCTCCTTGGTGACCGGTCCGAGCCACAGGTTCCAGTCCATGCCTTTCGGCGCCGGCTTCGGTTCAGGGAACTCGGTCCGGACCTGGCCGTTGAATCCCCAACCGGACTTCGGGCGGTCGGTCCACGTGATCACTTCCTTCACCTCGCCGGCCAGTCCGGCCTGGTACCATTCCTTGACGAGGCGCGCGCCTTCGAAGGCGTG
>CAYPUM010000566.1:0-2526 GCA_964413545.1 uncultured Roseibacillus sp.
GAGGTTACGATAGATCTGCTCCGGGTCAAGGTCGCTGTCGGTGTGCAGGGCGTAGAGGAGAAGGCGCGCGAGGAGGCTGTCGGAGACTTGCTCCACAAGGGTCTCCGCCAGCCAGCGGAAAAACTCGAGGAGACGTTGCTCCCGCGCCAGCTTCATCAGTTGCAGGATCACCCGAAGCTGGAGATCGTCCTCCTCAGTCGCCGGATCGAACTGCGTGAGGTCAAGCAAAGCGTGGCTGAATTTGGGCAGCATTGGCAGCAGCTCCGCACTGAGATCCCCGGGAAGTTCGAAAAGGTCTTCGAACCTGCAGGACAGGTTCCAGGTGTCCGGGCCCTGGTGGAACACGATCGGCAGCACCGGCGGCAACGGCAGGCCGTGCGCCTCTTGGTGCCGGGACAGCACCTCGAAGAGGTAACCCAGCAGACGCAGCGGCATTGCCCGGTCCACCGTGCTCTGATGCTCGAACAGAAGGTAAAGGAGGGTCTTCCTGCCCCGCATTTTCACCGAAAACTGGAGGTCGGAGTGGACCTGTTGCAGACTCGCCTCTTGGGATCTGCATCACCCAAGAGGTCAAACGTGATTGTAACCGCGACACCGTTCTCTAGCTTGCCTTCAGGGATAGCGGCTAATCGACTATAGTAAAGCTTCATTTCGGAGTGCCGAATAATGTTCGTTTGATATGACCCCTATTCTTCGCGGACAGGAAGCGGGAAGCGTTGACTGATCCCTGCTCTCTCTGCGAAGTTGACAGAGCGCGAGGAGGGCCGCATGAGGATGGCCATGACGGACCGGATTCGGAACATCGCGATCATTGCGCACGTCGATCACGGAAAGACGACGCTGGTGGACCAGCTTCTGAAGGCTGGCGGGGCGGTCGAGGCGCATCAGCAATTGACGGAGCGCGCCATGGACTCGATGGATCTGGAGCGCGAGAAGGGGATCACGATCAAGTCGAAGAACACCGCCGTGCATTGGGGCGGCCACACGATCAACATCGTTGACACGCCGGGCCATGCTGATTTCGGGGGCGAGGTGGAGCGGGTGATGCGGATGGTGGACGGGGTGTTGCTGGTGGTGGACGCGTTTGAGGGTCCGCAGGCGCAGACCCGCTTCGTGTTGCGCAAGGCGCTTGAAGAGGGACTCCTTCCGATCGTGGTGATCAACAAGATCGACCGCGAGGCGGCCGACCCGGAGGGGGTGCGGGAGGAGGTTCTCGAACTGCTGCTGGAACTGGGGGCGAGCGACGAGCAGTTCGAGTCGCCGGTTCTCTATGGGAGCGCCAAGGAGGGATACTTCGTGAATGATCCCGGGGAGGCGAGGCGCGCCGGCGTGGATTCCCTGATCGAGGCGATCCTCGAGCGCGTGCCGCCGCCGGCGGCGAATCCGGGGGCGCCGTTCCGGATGCTGGTGAGCAACATCGACTGGAACGACTACGTCGGCCGTATCGCGTTGGGGAAGGTCGAGTCGGGAGAAGTCCGGAAGGGGGATCCGCTCTGGCTGCTGCGCAAGGACGGGACGAGGGTGCGCAGCATGATCACGAAGGTCTTCGAATACTCGAAGCTCGGGACGAACGACGCGCCGGCCGGTGAAGCGGGAAACATCGTGGGCCTTGCGGGATTCGAGGAGGTCGACATCGGCGAGACCCTTGCGGCGGAGGAAGACGCCGAGCCCCTTCCGTTCGTTTCGATCGACCCCCCGACGGTGCAGATGCAATTTGCGGTGAACGACGGACCGTTTGCGGGCCGGGACGGCAGAAAGGTCACGTCCCGCGCGATCTGGGACCGGCTTCGGCGGGAGAGCAGGACAAACATCTCGATCGAGGTGAGCGAGACCGGGGAGGCGGGCGTCTTCAACGTGGCGGCGCGGGGGGCGATGCAGATCGCGGTGCTGGTGGAGACGATGCGGCGCGAGGGATACGAGGTGCTGGTGTCGCGGCCGGCGGTCATCACCCGCAAGGACGAGGGAGTCGAGGTGGAGCCGTTCGAGACGCTCTACCTTGAAGTGCCGGAGGAGCAGGCGGGGGGCGTGGTGCGGGCTCTGACGAATCGCAGGGGGGTGGTCGAGGTGATGGAGGCGCGGGGTGGCATGCACTATTTCGAGGCGGCCATCCCGACCCGGGGATTGATCGGATTCGAGTTCGAGTTGATGAACCTGACCAGCGGGCACGGAGTGATGTCGCATCTTTTCCGGGAGTATCGGCCGGCGGCGGGCCGGATTCGGACCCGCGAGGCCGGGACGATGGTGTCAATGTCGACGGGGACCGCCATGGCCTACGCGTTGGAGAGTCTCGAGGAACGGGGGCGTCTCTTCGTTGAGCCGGGGGAGGAGGTCTACGAGGGGCAGATTGTCGGGGAAGCGTCACGCAGCGGCGATCTGGCGGTCAATCCGACCAGGAGCAAGAACCTCACCAATTTCCGGTCCGCCACGAAGAGCATCGACGAAGGGCTCAAACCAGCTGTGAAGATGAGTCTCGAGCGCGCCATCGAATACATCGAGCCGGATGAGTTCGTCGAGGCCACGCCGAGG
>CAYPUM010000567.1:0-2523 GCA_964413545.1 uncultured Roseibacillus sp.
CGCCCGGCGCGGTCGGTCACCTTGTCGCCCTCGAAGTCCCACCACGCCAGCGGCTCGATGGCGGACTTCTCGTTCGGCTTGAGTGAAGCGACCTCGGCCCGGGTCAGCGCCCGGGCGTAGATGCGGGCGTCCTCGATCGCCCCGGCCAGCGGTGCGCCGCTGCCCGCCCCGATATGCCGCAAGCCAAACACCGCGATGTGGCTGTCGGCGCCCAGCAGGTCGATGTTCGCCGTCCGGTATGTTGCGTACCGCTCACCGTTGCGGTAGATCCGGACCTCGTCGCCGTCGTAGACGATCGCGACCTGCACCATCGTCCCGGCGGCGGCGGTCTCGGCGGGATACGCCTCCTGTTCTTTCTGGGTGCGCCTGTGGTGGTCACTGCCGGCCATCCATCTGGCTTCCGCCAGTTCCGCGAAGACAATCCCGTCAAATTGATCGCCTTTCTGAACCGTCAGAGCGGATCCGCCCCTGATATTCTTGTCCTTCAACGTGACCCAGGACACGAGCGTCTTGTCGGTGCTCGCCGCGTGAACTGAAACCCCGCTAACAAGTGATAGGGCTACGAGCAGTTTCTTCATGGTTTTCACTTCTCCTTTCCAGTTGGTCAACTTGGTCTCCCTGACACGCCCGTCGCTATCTTTCCAGTCGCACCAGGGCAAGCATGCTGGCGGGCGGCAGCGGCGGGCGGCGGGGCCGGTCGTGGTTGGGGCCGAGCGTTTCCCACCGGAGCAGGTAGCGGACGTTCGCGTCGCCGGACGTCCCGAGGTCTCGGGCGACCTTCACACCGATGCCGTCGAAGTCGATCGTGCGCTTGTACACCTCACCCGGGATGTCGCGGGGCACGACCACCTTCCGGTCTACGGGACGCAGCGTCGCATCGTCCACGGCGATGGATCCGGAACCATGGTCCCGGTGCCGGTAGCTGATGGCATGCGTGGCGGCGTCCACCCGCTTGACGCCGCCGATCCGGATGCCGATGAACGGCATGGCGCCTCTACCACGAAAGTGGATGGGCTTGTCCCAGTCCGTGACGGCGTGACGCTTCCACTCGCCGCCCTCGAAGCGGGCGACGAAGATCTGCATGTGCCCCTTGGCATCCAGCTTGTGGTAGACGATGACAGGCCGTTGTTTCGCGTCAAAGGTGAGACGGTGACCTCCGTTGATGATCCCGCCCTTGACGGGAATCGGATCCACCACCAGCGCCTTCCGGTCGGTGGTCATCGGCAGTTCGACCGGTTGGCCCCCGGCGGTTTCCCAGCGTCTGAGATCCGGGCTTCGGACGTAGGACAGATCATGGTTGGTGGCGCAGTCGGGCGTTTCACGCCAGACCCAGACCACATGGAAACGTCCGTCCGGCCCCTTGACGGGCCCGCTCGGGTAGGCGTTGCACTTGCCGCGTCCGTCGAACATCGGGGTGTTGAAGAAGCGGGACCAGGTCTTCGTCTTCGGGTCGTACCGGTTCCAAAGCCGCATGCCGTTGCCGCTTCCCCCGAGGCGGTATTTGAAGAGCAGATTCCCCTCATTGTCCTTGAGGAACCCGGGATACGTGCACCGGTTCTCGCCCTCGCCCGTCATGGGCCGGCGCTTGAACGTCGTGATGTCGCCGGGTGTCTCCGTGCGGAAGTAGATCAGCGGGACGCCGTGCATGTTTCCCGAAAGGTGAACGACGCCGTCGGAATCAATTGCCATCGTGATGTAGTTGTGGGAGTCCCAGCCGATCTTGCTGGGCAGGGCGGCCCTTTGCCAGGTCTTCCCGTCCAAGCGGCGTCGCGCCACGATCATCCGGTGCTCCTCGTTGTAATACGCGGCGTATTGGTCCCTGCCGTGGGTCAGCAGGCAGAAGCCCACCGGAAACCACGAGGGGACGCGGTCGACTTCGATCTGCCCGGCCACCCGCCACGCGGCTTCGTTGCCGGCCTCGATCGGCGTTTGTGTCAGGATCACCAACGCAAATCCCACGGAGAGGAGGAAGACGCACTTCATGCTGTCATGGTAGTTCACGCCGGGAGGCATTGCCAACAACCAACCAGAAAGTCCGCGAAGATTTCTGTTAACGCCGGGGCCGTCCCCCGGAGGGAGAGGACGGTGGGACGAATGCGCCGGCAGAGTCCCGAAGCGACGGCGACGGCGCTTTGGCGAGGTCGGACCGCCATCCGCCAAAGCGGAGGAACGCCCCCGGCGGGCTTGTCCCGCCGGAGCGAACGACTGGTCAGCTACAGGGATGCAACCAATGCAGCCCGTGGGAAGCGCGAAGGCTCCACTCACGGGCTGGTTCCTTGAGCGGATGACGTAGCTCACCAATCGTGGCTTCCGGCGGGACGAGCCCGCCGGGGGCCCTTCTGACCGACCTTCTGGAGTGCGCCGGCAGAGTCCCGAAGCGACGGCGACGGCGCTTTGGCGAGGTCGGACCGCCATCCGCCAAAGCGGAGGAACGCCCCCGGCGGGCTTGTCCCGCCGGAGCGAACGACTGGTCAGCTACAGGGATGCAACCAATGCAGCCCGTGGGAAGCGCGAAGGCTCCAC
>CAYPUM010000568.1:0-2521 GCA_964413545.1 uncultured Roseibacillus sp.
CGCACGCTTGAGATCGACGGGCTGTGCCGCCGCGCGATATTGAAGTCGCCCACGCCAAGGATCGCCACTTTTTCGGGCACGGCGATTCCAAGCTCCTCGCACAGGCAGCACACCGCCAGGGCGTGGGCGTCATTCATCGCCAGCAATCCGAGCGGCTTGGGCGACTCGCGAAGAATTCGCACCAAACCCTCCTCCTCGCGGATGCGCACCACGTCCTCGTGCACGCCTGCCGGGAGGAACGGAAGCGCATGCAGCTCCGCCTCCAGCCCGCGACTCGCCAACTGACGAGTGAAGAACGAACGATACGACTCGCGGTCTTGCGGAGCGATCTGGGTATTGTCGACAAGGGCAAACCGCTCGTGGCCCTTGCCGATCATGTAATCCAGGCCTGTGGTCAGCACCGCGTCGATGTCGGTCATGACTTGGGGCACGCGGGGGTGCGACCAATCCCAGACCAGGCTGACGACCTTGGCGTTGCCGCGGTCAAGCCAGCGAATAAATTCGTCCAGATCCTGGTCGTGGGTCAGGCCGAAGCCGAGCAGCGCCCCGTCTACCGTGTCCGTCCATGGCGGCGGCGGCGCCATCTCGTCCATCTCCATGCCCTGCATGAAAAGGAAGTCCCGGAAGCCAAGGTCCGGCGTCTCGCCCAGATAGCGCAGGATCCCCTCGACCCAGCGACCCGTGACCTCCTGCCAACCGGCGGCACAGAGCCCCACCTGCATCTTGCCCGATTTGTCCGCCATCCTGGTTCAATAAAATCGCCATCGGGCGCAATTTCACAAGCTCCATCTTCGAAGATGCGCGCGGGCGACCGTGGGTCGGCGGTTCCATGGGGTCCGCCCGGCATGTCGAGCCCGCTGCGGAGTTGCCGCCGAGGCATGAGGATGGGCGGCAAGTCCAGCCACCCATGCGTCAGGGTTCCCGCGGGCTTTTCGTGGATGTCCGGAATGCCGTCTCACGGGCTGGTGGTGGCGGGCGGCTGGCTGAAGAGCCGTGGCGGCGCTTTGCAGGCGCCAAGCTCGTCCTCGACAAGCCCCCTCCCTTGAGGCAGGTTTCCACCCATGCGATACGCGGTCCTGCTTGAGCGCTTGCCCGATGAGGAGGGAATGCCGGGTTATTTCTACGCCCACGTTCCTTCCCTCGGTCTGACGACGCATGGACCCGGCATGGAGGGAGCGTTGGAAGCCGCCCGCGATCTCGTGTCGCTGTGGATCGAGGAGAAACGCGCCCACGGCGAGTCCATCGCCAGCCAATCCGAGGCCATTCTCGCCACCGTGGAAGTCGCCTGACATGCCGCACAAGGCGAAGGAAGTTCTGCGCAAGCTCAAGCGTGCCGGGTTCGAGGAACGGCGGCAGAGCGGCTCGCACATGGTTCTGCGTCACGGGGACGGGAGGCAAACCTATCTGCCGATCCATACGGGAGACGTGCCCACCGGAACATTCAAGTCGATCCTCAGGCAGGCAGGGATTTCCGAGGAGGAATTCCGCGAATTGTGAAGGATGGCCAAAACCCACAAGCACCTCTGGAAGAAGGTCGCCAGCGTCGGCAAGGCAATCCTTCTACCCAATCCTTCCACCTAATCCTTCTACCTAATCTCTGCAGAGGACAAAGGTGAAAGATTAGGTAGAATGAAAAGGAATCACCAAGGCCCGGAGTCGTGGAACGTCTCGACCGGCTTCGATGACCTGTTCGAGCTGCCCGGGGATCTCGCCGGGGACCTGCGGCCCTTCCTGCCACGGTTCCGCCACGGCCATCGACCCGGCCGGCGACGAGGATGACGAACGCCTGCGGGTGGTGATGCAGCTCATGAAGCTGGCGCGCGTGCGGCGGCGGCTCGTGTACCCCTGACGTTTCATAAACAGGTGTCCCGGAGGGACAATTGATGTTAGCCGGGCGGCTTCAGCCCCCGGGATCCGGGTTTCAGCTCGGCCCCGTCGCGTGAGCGACGGATCAAGCTGAAGAAACGCCGAGAGGGTTTTGGAACCCTGGTATTGGTGGATCTCCGCCAGCCTCGGCCGTCGCTGACGCGATCAAACAGGCCATCCTGCAACCCGCCTTGAAGAACTGGGCTTTCACCCGCGGCGGTAGAACGCTCCCCGGCCCTTGCCATGGGCGGTGATCAGGCCCGCCTGCACCAACTCGCGGAACTTTCGCTTGAGGGTGTGCGGACTGGCGTCGAGCAGAGGAGCGGCCTGGGAGAGCGTCAGCGTGGCGTGGGTTTCAAACAGCGCGGCGAGCCGGGCGGCCAGCGGCGAGAGGGCTGGCGGCGCGGCGCTTGTTCCGGCCAGGCGTTCCTCGATCCGCACGGTTTGACGCTGCAGGCAGCGCAGGAAGAAATGCAGCCACGATTCCCAGTCCGGCGCCGGGTTGTCGAGCGTCGCCTGCGTCCGGCGGAGCGACTGGTAGTTTACCTGGATGCCGAGCAATACGCGCTGATGGGAAGAATAATCGAAATCGAAATCGGAATCGCTATCGAAATCGAAGTCACATGGCCTTGGGACACGAAAAGCTCGATGTTTA
>CAYPUM010000569.1:0-2521 GCA_964413545.1 uncultured Roseibacillus sp.
AATGGCTCGCCCAGTTTCTCCGGGACGATCCTTAGGTCGAACCCCTGCTCGAAGGGGTGACCGGGAACGCCGCGGAATCGTTCCGCGAAAGTCTTGGCGTAGCAATTCTGGCACCCCGGGCTGATTTTCGTGCAGCCGCGGACCGGGTTCCAGGTGGCGTCGGTCCACTCGATTCTGGAGAAAAGGCTCATGTGGTGTTTTGCTGAACAGTAACAGGCTGGGCAGAACGGCGCAAGCGGATCCCCGGTTCCTCCTGCACTTCACGGGGATAGACACCGCGGGAACGCCGCCCGCCGGAGTCGGCGGAGAGGCGGGCGATGGGGAACTGGGTTTCGATGAAGGCGGGCATTTCGGTGAACGCTGAAGGGAGAGGGAGGATCAGGGGGCGGTGAGGAGGGTCGGATGATTTGCCTTGAGCCAGGCGACCACGGCGGTGCGGAGTTCGCGGGCGAAGGCGCGGAGTTCGTCGGCTTCGGATTGGGTGATTGTGCCGGCGGTGTCGTATTCGGCGGTGTTGCGCTTGGCGCGGCAGGCATCGAGGTAGTCGGCATCGTCCTTGCGGGAGTCGCCGAGGATGAGCGGGAGGGCGGCGAGGGTGCGGTAGTGGGCGAGGGTTTTCTCCGGGCGGTAGCCGCTGGCGTAGAGCAGGACGGTGCAGAGCTTGAGGACGGCATTGTAGGCGATGCCGAACTGCCAGTCGGGCGAGAGGTCGCGGGCGGAGTCCTCGAGATCGCGCTCGACGATGGCGAGCAGGTCGGTGATCTGGGTGCGGGTGGTCTGGTGGGGGCGGAGCCAGCCGTTAGCCGCCCATTGCTGCAAGCGCATCGGGACCTCCTTTCAGCCAGAGTTTGGGTTCGGCGGCGACACGGGCGGCGAAGGCGTCGCCTCGGCGGACTTTCTCGCGCCACTCCGCCGCGGTGAGGCACACCGGGTTGATCTCCCTGCCGATGGATTCGGTCACTTGGCGGAGGGAGGGCGCGATCTTGCGCAGGCCGGCGCTGCCGATCACCAGGAGATCGACGTCACTGCCGCTGGTGGCGTTTCCGGCGGCGAGCGATCCGAAGAGGAAGGCGAGGTCGATCCCGGGGATGGTCTGGAGCGCCCGTTCCAGTTCGGCGGCAAGCCCGGCGGTCTTGAGGACGATGCGGTGCAGCTCGGGATAGAGCGGGTGGGAGGGATTGGCGCGATAGTAGACGCGGTTGCCGTCGGGCCGGGCGATGACCAGCTCCTTGGCGGCGAGGGAGGTGAGTTCCTTCTGGGCCGCCGCCGGGCTGAGATTCGCCAGCCGGGCGAGGTCGCGGAGATGCAGCTCCACCTCCCCGCCCCCGAAGAGGAGGCGGAGGACTTCCCCACGGGTGCGGGGAAAGAGATCGGAGAGCGTGCTCATTGTTCGATTTTGGTAAACGATCGTTTTCCGGAGGTGAACAAAAATGGGTGAAGGTTCAGAGTCCGAGGGTCATCTGGGAGTGGCCGAGCAGTTCGCGGCGGGCCTTGGGTGAGAGTCCCTCGCCTTTCACGAATGGGTTGTCGGCGAGGGCGGCGCGGAGGGCCTTGCGCCAGCCGATGCCCTTTTGCATCGCCTGGCCGGTGGTGGCTACGGTCATGGTATAGAGCCACCAGCGCTCCTCGGGGGCGAGGGCGTCCCAGTTGCGCAGGGCGTTGGGGATGTCGTCCGGCGAGGCATCCTCCACGGCCCAGCAGAGGATGCAGAGCTCCTTGCCAAGGGAGGGATGCACGGGGACCGGCTTCGAGGGGTTTTTCTGGAACTTGTGGGTGGGCAGACCATTGGCGCGGAGGCGGCGATTGGCATCCTCCCAGAAGGCCGGCGCAAGGAGGAGCCAGCGGCCGCGGTCGATAATCACGCGCAGGGCGGGATCGTTCGGGTTGGGAGTGTCAGTCGAGCGCTCGCCGAGCTGGTTCAGGTCGTCGCCGCGGTGCTCGGTGATGCTGATGCGGTCGTCACGACCCGTGCCCTTCGGCACCTCGATGAGGAAGCCGTGGCGGACCTCGGCGGGAATGAAGCCGAGTCCAACGGTCTTCCGGGGGGTGGTAGGTTTCCGAGCCATGACCTACTGGGTGACTTTGGCGAGGTCGAAAGGCTGATTGGCCGCCTTGAGCCAATCAAGAAGCGCCTGCCCGGTGGGGAAACTGAGGCTGCCGATCGTCATGCGCAGGCTGCTCCCGCCGACGAGTTCCTGGAGCTTTTCGGCCACCGCCTTGAGGGCGGTGGCTCCGTAGCCATCCTCGAGCGCGCCGGAGTATTCGACATTCTGCAGGCCGTCGCAGCTCTCGGCGACGAGGCTGATGTCAAAGGCGAGGACGTTGCCTGCCTTTTCGAGCCGGCCGATGAGGTCCCAGACCGCGCCGGAATCGTCGAGTTTGGTGGACTGGTTCCACTTGGCAGGGATGGCCGGATCGAGCGAACGCTCTTCCTCGCCCTTCCGGGGAATGGGCACGCGAAGGGTTTCGGAATTGAGCGTGTAGCCGCTGGCCACGGCCATGGCGCAGATCACCCGGCAGT
>CAYPUM010000570.1:0-2510 GCA_964413545.1 uncultured Roseibacillus sp.
AAGATGACTTCGGCGCAGGCCCTGGCTTTTTGCGACGAAGCACCGTTCCCGTCATTGTCAATCGACGCACGACGTCCGAACGGCCCTTATTTCTCGACCTTTTGAGCCTTGAGCGCCGCGTGCACCCGCTCGCCGGTCAGCGGCAGCTCGAAAATGCGCACGCCCGTGGCATCGTAGACCGCGTTGAGGATGGCCGGAATGGTCGGTATGATCGCCCCCTCGCCGATCCTGACACCCCCGAGAACGATCACTCTGCTGCCCAGCCAGACGTTGTCTTCTATAATGATATCTTTCAGTATGCAGGTGTCGTCATATGGGATTGCCTTGCCGTGGTCGTAGTTGTGTATTTGCGTTATCATCAGGCATTCAATCCCGGAGTGGAAGTTGTCACCTATAACCACTTTCCCCCTCCCCTGGATTCTCATGCCGTTGAAGCTGACATTGTCGCCCAGGTGCGTATCGCCCCCAACTCCGGTCATTTTGTGATTCACCTTCAGGTTCTTGCCGCACTCGACAACGCGGGATCTGACATGTCGAGCGTACATGATACGCCTCCGACGGCGCCATTCCCTCCTCAGCTTGTTGAGTAGCCTGCGGTGTATCATGAATACTTGATCCCTGCCGCCGGGCGATCCGCGGCGGATTTCAGCCGTGACGGTCGCAGGCAAGTTGGTATGCGTCGACCAGCGCCTGCCCCGAATCCTCGAGGCTCAGCCCCCGTCCCACCTCGATGCCGCACGCCCCCATGCGGGCGCGAAGACCGCGATTCGCGATCAGGGTCGCCAGCCTGTCGGCTAGTTCGGCAACCTCCCCGGGCTCCACCAGGAACCCGTTCTCGCCGTCGCGGATGATTTCGGCAGTTCCCTGCTCCCGGCAAGCGATCGCCGGCAGCCCGAGGAACTGGGCCTCGGCCCAGGCAATCCCCCACGCTTCGTCGACGCTTGGCAGGGCAAAGAGATGCGAGCCACCGAGAAGGCCGGCGATCTCTTCCGGCGGGCGCTGTCCGACAAAACTGACCCGGTGGGCAATCTTCAAGGCAACCGCCAGCTCGGCGAGACGGGATCTCTCGGGCCCGCTGCCAACGACGGTGAAATGCCAGTCGAGCCGGGCCACGCTGTCTTCCGCCAACGCGCGCAGCAGGCCGGCATGGCCCTTGAGGGCCACCAGGTTGCCGACCGCGACGATCTCGCAGCGCCCGGAAGCCCCCGGCTTTGCCTTGGGCGCCGTCGCGAGGCGACTCGATGCAATACCCGGCGGAACCACGCGCATCCGCTCGGGTGCGAGGCCGAATTGCGCCGCCACCCGGATCTTGGTCCTGTTGCTGTTGACCACCACCACGTCCGCCCGCCGCAGGGCCCGGCGGCCGACTCTGCCAAGCAAGCCGCCGGCGGGACCGGACCGCTCCGATTCCGCACATCCGCCCCATGGATCGAGATGACCAGCGGCAGCCGCCCGCCGACTGGCATGACCGTGGCGGCCCCGCCGGGGAACAGGGTGTGGGCGTGCACCAGCCCCCGGGACGGCCGGCCGCCGCAGCGCCAGGCGCAGACCCGCAGCCAGCGTCGGAACGGTGAGCGGCAGGGCGTGCGAACCCGGCACCGCAAGGTGCCAAACCCGCCGCACCGGCAAACCGTCAACCTCCCAGACCCGCGGCGTCGCCGCAAACGCCTCCCACCGCCGCGAACCGAATCCGCCCAAGGGCGCCCACGGCGTCGGCACCAGAACCTCCACCCCGAGCCCGTTCGCCACAAGCTCCGCCACCGAATCCGCCACAAAGCGACCGCCCACCGGGAATCCCGGACGCGGATACAGATGGCTCACTACGACGGCCCTGCTCATGCCCTTCCAACGGAATCGAACCCGGCACAAACCGGGACGACTTCCCGGTCGGGCCTGCCTCCGCCGCACAATGCTTCCAGATCAGCGGCCCTGCTCCACGAGGGGCCGGCGGCGCTCCAATCCGCTCTCGCCCGCGATCCCCGCCGGTCACCCCGCCGGACCGTTCCGCTTCATCAGCCCGATACTCTCCAAAGCCCTTTCCAGATTGTTGCGCCAATGAGGCGCAAAGAAATCGCTCCCCTGGCGAGGATTCCTCGCGTCGCCATCGTCGAGACAGACCTGCCGGGGATCGTCAATCTTGTCCACCTCGCCGCGGGATATGAGAGTCTCCATGTATTCGTGTCCCGGAAGAGAGACGACATAGGTCCGGCAACCAAGAGCCAACCCCTCGAAAAGCGCCGTCGAGAAGACCCCGATCTGAATCCGCGCCTTGGACATCAGTTGATACAGGGGCGGCTTGTCCCCTTCAACCACCGTGATCGACGAAGCCGCCAGGTGCGGACAGCGGTCCCGCCACCCCGGGATCTCCCCCGGATGAAGCTTGTAAACCAGCTCCCAGTCCTCCGGCAGCCGCTCCTGAAGTCCCACCGCAAAGCGCGAGAGAGAACCGCCGATGGCGCCCTGCGACAGGAACAGGATCCTCTTGCGCTTCCCCGTACTCTTGTAGGCGC
>CAYPUM010000571.1:0-2504 GCA_964413545.1 uncultured Roseibacillus sp.
GGGGGGGGGGGGGGGGGGGGGGGGGGGGGGGAACGACGGCGGTGACGACGGTTTACGATGAGAGAGACTCCCAATCGTCAACCGGTCCGAGGCTTCCCCCGCTGGTGTTCCGCGATGCCTGCGTGTTTCCAGGCGGCGTATTCGGTGCGATTGAAATCGATGTATTCGGGGGAGATGTCGGAGGTGTAGAGGGTGTAGTCGGCGTGGCCTTGGTGGAGGTTGATGGTGATGGTGAAGTGGTCCCTGGCAGCCACGGCGCGGAGTTCGCCGAGAGGGGTGTCGGCGCGCAAACCGCCGACACAGGCCGGCATCCCGTTGTAGAGGATATCGACGAATTCCTCGCGGATCCTGGCGCGGGAGTATCCGATGGCGTGAATGATGCGTCCCCAGTTCGGATCGCTGCCGTTCCATGACGACTTCACGAGGGCCGAGCGGCCCACCGCTTCCGCCACCTTCTTGGCGTCGAAGTATGTCGCCGCCCCTCGCACGTCGAGGGTGATGAATTTCGTGACGTGTTCCCCGTCCTGCACGATGGCCTTGGCGAGGGTCAGGAGGAGGTATTGCAGGGCGTCGCGGAACTGGCGGGCGGTCCTGGTGTTGCGGGCGATGCGCGGCCCGCCGCTCGCGCCGTTGGCAAGGACCAGCACCGTGTCGTTGGTGCTCATGTCGCCGTCGATGCAGATCCGATTGAAGGACCCCTCCACCGTTTCGAGCAGGATCTTCTGCAGGCAGGACTTGCCGATCGAGGCGTCCGTGGTGACAAAACACAACATGGTGGCCATGCTGGGACAAATCATCCCGGCGCCCTTGGCGCAGGCGCCGAAGCGGACCTTGTGACCGTCGAGTTCGGTGCTGAGGGCGAGTTCCTTGATCGTCGTGTCGCTGGTCATGATGGCCTCCGCGACGGCGCGGCCGTTCTTGCGATCGAGATCGCCCGCGAGTTGCTCGAGCCGGGGCCGGATGCGGTCCATGGGCAGGGGGAGCCCGATCACGCCGGTCGAGCACACGCCGACTTCGCGGGGTTTCAGCCGGAGGCTGCGCGCCACGGTTTCACACATGATGCGGGCGTCGGCGATGCCTTTCACGCCGGTGCAGGCGTTGGCGTTGCCGCTGTTGGCCACGATGGCTCGCAGGTTGACGCTTCGCAGCCGCGTCTGGGTCAGCTTGACGGGGGCGGCCTTGACGCGGTTGGTGGTGAAGGTTCCGGCCGAGGTACAGGGGATCTCGGAATAGATCAGCGCAAGGTCCTTGCGCTTGGACTTGGGGTGCTTGATTCCGCATTGCGCGGTGCTGCCGAGAAACCCCTTGGGAGCACAGACTCCCCCCCTGACCCTCTTGTATGGCATGGCGAGCGAATCCGAAGTATGAGAGTCCGCTAGCCGATTTGCAACCCGGCAGTTTCATTCCGGCCGGTCATGAGGTTGAAATTCTGGACCGCCTGCGAGGCGGCGCCCTTTCCGAGGTTGTCTTCCGCGCTCAACAGCAGGATGCGGTTGGTGCGGGAATCGTAGCTCCAGCCGATGTCAATAAAGTTGCTCCGCGTCACGTTCTTCGTGTCGGGGCAGCCTCCGGCCCCCAGAAGGCGGACGAAGGGACTGTTCTCGTAGGCGGAGCGGAGACTTTGTTCCACGGCGGCCGGGTCGCCGCGCGGGACCGCGACGGTGGTGGTGCATATCCCGCGGTTGACCGGGACGAGGTGTGGAACAAACGTCACGCGGACTTGTTCACCGGCCGCGAGCGCCAGTTCCTGTTCGATTTCGGAGAGGTGGCGGTGCTTCGGCAGCCCGTAGGAGCGCACGCTCTCGTTGCACTCGACGAACAGGTACGGCAGGTCGATCTTGCGGCCCGCCCCGCTCACCCCGCTCAGTGAATTGACGACAATCGTTGCCGGATCAAGCAGCTTGTCGCGCAGCAACGGAAGCAAGGGGAGCAGGACCGAGGTGGGATAACACCCGGGACAGGCCACCAGGCGCGCCACGCGGATCGCCTCGCCGTAGACTTCGGGAAGCCCGTAAACCGCTTCCTCCAGCAGTTCCGGCGCGGGGTGCGGCCCCCCGTAAAACTCTTCGTAGACTCCCGGGTCGCGGAGCCGGAAATCGGCGCTCAGATCGATCACCCGCAGTCCCTTCTCGAGGAGCGCCCGGGCATAGCGGGCCGCCTCCCCGTGGGGCAGCGCCAGAAAGGCCACCTCCGCGCCCCGCGCCGCCACTTCGTCCATGTCCGGTGCGATGAAGCGCAGGTCCGCGCCCGCCATGCCGGCTTGCCGCGGAAAAACCTCCGCCGCGCCGCGTCCGGCGTTCGACCGGGAGGTGATCGCCGCCAGCTCCACTCCGGGATGTCCCGGCAGAAGGCGCACCAGCTCCATCCCCGTGTACCCGCTGGCCCCGACGATCGCGACTTTCGTGACTTCCATGGCAGGACGCAGAGATTGCCCCCCGCCGGGCCGGATGGGAACTCGTTTTTCGCGTGTGCGGGGTGCGGTTTTCGGTTTTCGGTTTTCGGTT
>CAYPUM010000572.1:0-2498 GCA_964413545.1 uncultured Roseibacillus sp.
AGCTGCGTCGAAGGGGGCGAAGTCGGGCGACACCGCTTTCGAACGCTCCCACGCGCCGCTCGTTCTCAACCAATGATTCCACGGATTGGGTCTCAAGGGACAGGCGTGACCACCAGCCGGCAGAACGTCATGCCGGCGGGCAGCGTGAACTCGATCTCATCCGGGTCGGGGGAAATCACGATCCCGGGATCGCCCTGTTGGCGGCCGGTCCAGCTCGCCAGGTCGTCGGAGACCTGGAACTTCCAGGTGACGGCGGCGGTCGGGTCATAGGGGATCGTCCAAGTCCGGGTTCCGCCGGCGCCGGCCAACGGCGGCAGGGCGGCGGGGGCGGCGGCGGCGGCGCCCATGAAGTATTCGACGCCGTTGGGAATGCCGTTGTGGTTGAAATCCATGCCGGCGTCCTGCCAACCGGCGTGGGCCGCGGCCCAGGCGGCGTAGGTGCCGGCGGCGGGCACCGTCAGGACGCCCGAAATGGCGTAGAGGGAATGCAGGTTCGGGTCCGGCGGGCCGAATTTCTGCTCGCCGAGGTTGTCGATCCATCCGTTGCCTCCGCCCCCGCTGCCGGTCATGGTTACCAGTTGTAGGTGTTGTGGAAGTTGAAGACATCCACCGGACCGGGGCCGGAGTCGATACGCACGTGTTGCGCGTGACGCTCCCACCGGTCGCCGCCGGGGTCGATCTGGATCAGCCGGCTGTCGGTGAACTGGAACGGGTGCTTCGAGAGGATCGCCACCGAGTTCTGCTGTTGCGACTCCCACGGCCAGATCCACCCGGTGGTGGTGTTGATCGTCTGGAAGGTGTGCGGGTAGTCCGGGAAGACCGCCTTCACCGTGTTCCAGTCGCCGCCCACCGGGACTTCCTGCAGGCACAACACGTCCTCGCCCGCAAGCATCGTGTCCCGGAAGGCGGTCAGGTTGCCCACCAGGTCGCCATGGCCGCCGTGGATGTTGCAGGTCACCACCCGCAGCAGATGGCCGGCCGCCGCTCCGGGCAGGAGACCGGCCAGCATCACCGCCCCGACGCAGCACGCCAGCCGGCGAAAGGGACGAGCGGAATTCCGTAGCGGGAAGGGGGGCATCTTGCTGCCGAGCGGGCGTATTGGAGTCATAACACAAGCGCCATAAAAAGCTTGGCAGCCGGCGCGAGGGGGCTAGTCTCCCTGAAGTTCGGAAATCGTTACAAATGAGTCAGGTTTTTGGGCCGCAATGCCGGTGAACGACGACGGCGACGACGGATGACCATGAGAAACCCTCCCCATCGTTCCCCGTTGTTGTCGCCGCAATCGTCACCCGGTCCGAGGGTTGCCTCACTGGTTGAAGTTAGCATGAAGTTGCGTGGGATGCCAAGACGGTTTTCCGTATCCGGTTCCCCGCTGCCCTCTTCGCGTGGTTTTACCATGGTGGCCACGCTTTCACTGCTGATCCTGCTGGCGGTCCTCTCGCTCGGGCTGTTGTCGGTTTCGGCGCTTGTATCGCGCAGCGGCAACCGGGTCGCGGTGCGGGCCGAAGCGGAGGCCAACGCCCGCCTGGCGCTGATGTTGGCGATTGGAGAACTGCAAAAGCAACTCGGTCCGGACCAGCGGATCACCGCCAACGCCTCGATCATGGCTGACGCGGAATCGGCCGTCGATTCCGCCGCCTCCGGTTCGGACCCGGGCCCCGGCCAGCCGCACTGGCTGGGCGTCTGGGATTCGTTCGCCGGTGACAACCGTTACCTCCATGACCGGCACGAACCCGGCGACCTCGTGCCGGACCTTTCCGAGCACCGGCGCGTGTCGTTCCGCCGCTGGATCGTCTCCGGGGCGGGCGGCGGCGCGGGCCGCGGCGACCCGCTCGAAGAGTTCGACTTCGCCCGCGCGGCGGACGACAGCGACTTCGTTGAACTGATCGGTGGCGGCACGTCCGGTCCCGGCGCCGGCGAGGCGTTCAGGGTGCGGGCCCCGCCGGTCGAGCTGCGCGGGAACACCGGGCCTCCCGGCGGGACGCTCGCATTCTGGGTCGGGGACGAAAGCCAGAAGGCCTGCCTGCGCCCCGGCAACGAGGACGCCGAACTCGACGATGCGGTCGGCCTGCTGGCGGAAATCGACGCCCCGTCGACGATCGCCGCGGAATTATTCGAGCAGATCGAGGGCCCGTTGGAACGCACCATGGTCGAGCGGGCGGCGCTGAGCCGCCGGAGCGCCGGCCTCCTGCCGAACTCACACGACCTCGGCGAACTCTTCCATGACCTCACCGTGTTTTCACGTTCGGTGCTGGCCGACGTGCGCGAGGGCGGGCTGAAGCGCGACCTCAGCGTGCTGGGGGACGCCTTCAGTGCGGACTTCGAGGCCCCCGACGGCCTGCCGGTCACCGAGGAGAACATGCTCTATGACCTTGACAACATGGACCGGGTGCCGCTGCACGACCTGCTGGTCTACCAGCAACTCCACAAGCTGAAACGCGACGACGCTCCGGACGTGCTCGAGGTGGCCGCCGCCGGCCACCGCCGCCCGCACGTCG
>CAYPUM010000573.1:0-2497 GCA_964413545.1 uncultured Roseibacillus sp.
GACGCTTTGAGGACCGCCGAGGCGGGAATGCGCAGCAGGAGGAGCCCCACCGCCACCGCCATCAGATATCCCATCGCAAGGCGCGAACTCGTCATCGGGATGTCGGCCGCCTTGAAGGCGCTGGCGGTGCTGAGGGCGGTGACCGGATTGACGATGGGCGCGGCCAGCATGTAGGTGAGAGCGCAGGCCGGAGGGAGACCTTTTTTGACGAGCCGCCGGATCACCGGCACCACGGCGCACTCGCAGACCGGGAAGATGATCCCGAGGAGGCCGCTGGCGAACACCGCCCCGATTCTGTTACGCGGAAGGAGACGGTCCATCGCGCCCGCCGGCAGGTAGGCGTCGAGAAATCCGCTGACGATCGTCCCCAGAAGAATGAACGGCGCCCCCTCGAGCAGGATCGAGAGAAAGAGGAAAGAAAAGTCCGATAGCCATTCCGCTATGCTTCCGTCAAACACGCCGCGGAAATAAAGGGCCGATCAGGGCTCTACGCCAAGGTTTATTCCACCCCCTTACGGGATGCCGATGGGAGGGAAGTTGCTGGTGGCCCGTTCCACCGGAGTCAGATCGTCGATCGTGACGATGCGGCAGGAGATTTCACCCCCGGCGAAGACGTGCAAGGCGGTCTCGGGGACGATGCAACTGAAAGTGGCGAAAGGATTGCTCTGGGTGGCGGTGGGGGCGACGACGGTGGCCGCGATGCGCCGGCTCAGCCCGAGGCCAGTCGCCGGATCGAGGAGGTGCGAATAGCGCATGCCGTCCATCTCGACGAACCGATACAGATCGCCCGCCGTGGAGACGGCGCAGTTCGACACGGTGATGTGATCGACGACGCTGGCGCCGAAAGTCCGGATGCCGACCCGCCACCCCGCCTGGTCTGGTGGCGGCCGGCCGGCACGGATGGTGTCTGCGATCGTGACGAGGGCGCATGGCAGCCCGTGCTTATCGAGGACGCCGAGCATTTCGTCGGCGGCGAACCCCCGCGCGATTCCGGTGATCTCAAATTGGATCCCGGGCTTTTCGAGGACGACGATGTTACGGGCGGGGTCGACGTGGATGCTCGACCACCCGGCGGCGGCGGTGGCGCGCGCCACCTCGTCGGAATCCGGTCGCGTGCCGGCTGCCGCGCACTTGCGCCAAATCTCTGCGAGGGCGCCCCGCGTCGGGTCGATCAGGCCGTCGGTGACCTCGGCGGTGGCTTGGGCATGAGCCAGCACTGCGGCCAGCGTCGGGGAGATCGGGACGGGTTGACCGGCCGGGGCGTCGGATAGCTTCGAGAGTTCGCTTTCCGGGTCTTGGTGGGCGCAGCGGGCGAGGATCTCCGCACCGCGTGCAAACGCCGCCTCCATGGCCAGCCGGGCGGCCTCTTCATCCGGAGCATAAACCTCGAGGCGCGCGTCCACCGTCGCGAGGGAGCGGGCGTCCACGAACACGGCAAGATCAGGCCCCCGGGGGCCGGGAGGCTTCCCGTTCCCTGCGGGGTGGCGCAGGAATATCCACCACCACGCGGCCCCGCTTCCGGCCGCCGCCAGGACGAAAAGGATGAAGATCGCCCTCGCGAAGCGGCGTTTTCGGGTTATAGGTCGAGCCATGATCGGAATGCGCGCCTTCTTGTCGCTTTGCCTTGTGCCCGGTGTATCATGCGTCGTGGCGGAACCATTGGAAATCGGAGCCCTAATGCCCCAAGTGGAGGCGAAGGCGCACGACGGGGAGGTCGTCAAGCTCCATGAGGTCGCGGAAAAGGGGTGGCTGTTGGTGTATTTCTACCCGAAGGCTGCCACCCCGGGGTGCACGAAACAAGCCTGCAGTTTGCGCGATGCCGACGAGCAACTGAAGGAACTCGGGGTGCGCGTTTTTGGAGTGTCGCGTGACACCATGAAACAGCAGAAGGCCTTCGCCGAGGCCCAGAAGCTGTCCTTCAAGCTCATTGCGGATGTCGACGGGGAGGTGGTGGATGCCTTTGGCGTGCCGAGAATGGCGGGGCTCGGATTTCCGTCACGGCAGGCTTACCTCTTCAAGGACGGCAAGCTCGTCTGGCGGGATCTCAAGGCCTCCACCGCCAAACAGGCCCAGGATGTCCTCGAAGCGATCCGGGAGTCCGGGCCTTGAAAGGCGATTCCAGCCGACGTCGCTCCCCAGCCCCCGTGCTCCGCGCCCGTCGCACATTTGAGGGTCGCCAACACCCCACCGCAATCTCCGCCTTGACCCTGCTCGAAAGGCTCAGACCTCCTTACCTCGCGGAACTGACACCGAGGCGGTGGATCATGGGGACTGGATCATGGGGACTGGATCATGGGGACTGGATCATGGGGACTGGTCACCTGTGATGATTGTATGCGGGTGAGGGTCTTGGATCGGGGACGGTGGATCATGGGGACGGGGCTTGGATCGGGGACAGGTCATCTGTGGCGATTGTATTCGAGTGAGTGGGTGAGGGCGTGAGGGACTGCAAAGAAAGTCTTGCGAAATTTGTTCATTTGAGTAACTTCCCTGCATG
>CAYPUM010000574.1:0-2488 GCA_964413545.1 uncultured Roseibacillus sp.
AGGAGGAGCGAAGACGGCAAGCCCACTTGGTTTCTTTTCAAGCGCGAGCACGTTGATATTGAAAACCCTTTCGCATTGACGGAGTTGACAGACTACGAAAAAATGCGCCAAAAATAGGCGATGTCCGTGAGTGGAAGTATCGAGAGGGGTCAGGTGATAATTCTTGCAATCCGGCATGCTAACAACGCGACACCCCGCATCATCTCGTGCCTCACTCATGCGGCGTCAGCGTCTCTCAGATGCGTCCGCACCCCCGAACCGACTCTTGCGGCTGTCGCCGATTGGAAGGGCTCCGCGCCGCGTCCCACCGCTGGCGCCCTGTTCACCGGTGCTGCTTGCCTCCGGTAACCTTCGCCCGGCATGTGATGTAGTGCCTCATGCCCCCCTTCTTCGCTCTGCGAGCTACGGAAGGGCGCGGCCCACCGTCATGGGTCCCCCCGCAAGCGGGTCCCCCCATGCCGCCGCGCAACCGGCACTACAGCACATAGGGCGAAGTGACCTCCGGACCGGGCAGCCCCCGCGCCAGTCCGCGAGTCGGGCTCCCGTTGGTCGCGGCCCAAGGTTGCCTGCGGCGCTGCTTTGATTCGCAGGCACCGCCCGCCTGCTCACCCCTTCGGGGCACGTCGCTGGCGCTCCTGTCCAAAACCCCTCCGAGCCCTCGGGGTTTTTGCAACCGGCGGCATCATGTGCCCGGTCTATCCTGAGCCCGCCGAAGGGCCCCCCGGGACCTGCCGCCCCACCGCCAGCCACCCTGCCCCCCTTCTCCGCTCTTCGAGCTACGGAAGGGCACGCCCGCCACGCCGGCCGCATCATGCCGCCGCGCACACCCCCCGGGCCTTCCTCCTTCGCCCTGCGGGCTACGGCGGGACTTCGCCGGGGATCTTTGGCGGACGAGCCGCCACGACCCCTGCTGCCCCCGCCACCCTGCAGCGGAGTCCCAGGAGCGCGGTTGACTGCGCTTCGCTTGCCCTGCGGGCGCTCCTGCGGAGCGTCTGTCTCCGCTTCGCTCCGGCTCGGGTGGGCTGGTTCCGGGACCGGAGTCGCAGGCTCGCGCGGGCCGTCGGCCGGGCCTCGCGTCAGGAGGTATGTATCGGTTTTGCGCTGCAAAATCCTGATGAAATCAGGCTTGTTCAGCCTCTTTCGGGGTCCTTCAGGCTGATCTGGCGAGGGTTGCGTGGGTGGGGCGGTCGCAGTCGGCCCGGGCAAGCCAGGAGGGAATGCCACCGGCTTCCGCAACGGGGCCGGGTGGTTCGGGCGCTCACAGGTGTCCCCGTCCCTTGGCCTCCGCGGCCCGGCGGCGGCTGACGCCGGGCCGTCCCGCCGAAGGCCCCACCCCCGGGAAAAAGGCTATGAGGCCTTGGCCTCCTGGGCGATGAGCATGTCCTCGACAGTGGCCAGAATGCGTTGCTGTTGGTAGCGGGGAAGCTGACTGACGCGCTCGAAGACCTTGCGTGCCTTGCCCGTGGGGCCACCCGCTTTCTTGGGAACCGGTTTGGTGCCAAGAAGCTCGTTGACATCGACCTCGAGGAGGGTTGCCAGTTTGGCCAAGTCCTCGGGCTTGATGACGGAACGCCGGCGCTCCCAGGCCGCGTAAGTCTGCTGGGCAATGCCCATCTTCTCCGCGACCTGCTTTTGTGACAGCCCCTTGGCCTCCCTCGCTTTGTTGAGGCGAGCCCCGAAGGGAGTGCGGTTGACTTTGGCTGGGCGTCCGCTTGGCACCCCGGCATTGTATCCGGAATTATCCGGAATCGGAGAAATCGCTTGCATGCATACTCGCATTTAGAGTAATTGCGCGGCGGATGCAAATCCCGAAAATCCGTCTTGACGGGTTTTGAGAACGAAACGGCCGCCGGTGTTCATCCGGGAAGAAGTCCACCGGCGGCCAGAACGAAAACACGAGCCGTCCGGCGGCCCGGGCTTCGCCTTGGGAAGATAGCGCGGGAGGGGCCGGGGCTCAAACCAAACTCCAGCCAATGACACCGACTGATGACCGAACTGCCCAGCCCTGCCCATCCCTTCATGACGACTGCCCGCCGCCGCCCCGCTTCGAGTGGGAGTGGTGGCAGGCCGAGGCCCTGGAACGCGGTCTCGACAAGGACCTCGTCGCCCTCGGCCGCGCCGTGCTGCGCGAGGCGATCCAGCACAACTGGAGCCCGCAGTTGCGGGTGTTGTGCTGCGCGGAGGTGCTCGACGAGATGCTCTTTGGCGCTCCGCGCCGGGCCCGCCGGCTCTACGAGGCGCTCCTTGAAACCGACGGCCTGCGCGTCGTCTTCGTCGAGGACGGCGAGGAGACGACCTCGGAACCGATCGATCTGGGCGGCTTCACGCTCTGAACCGGATTCAAGCCATGCCCGGACGAATTGCCGAGGAAGAGATCGAGCGCGTGAAGGCCGAGGCCGACCTGGTGGCCCTGGTGCAGTCGCGCGGGGTGGCCCTCAAGCAGCAGGGAGCGAACTGAGGCATGGCAATAGAACTCAAGATCCAGAGC
>CAYPUM010000575.1:0-2476 GCA_964413545.1 uncultured Roseibacillus sp.
CGCCGCCTCCGCAAGGTCCGCCGGGATTTCGATGCTCCCCTCATAGTCCACCGAAGCCTCCGAAATCACGGCCCGGTGAAGCTTCGACTTCAGAACTTCCCGCAGCACGACACAAGGAAACAGGACCCGCCACCCCGCGTCAAGCGGGGAAAAACACCCCCGCGCTCCCCCACCGCGCGCCCCTCAGGCCCCCTCCGATGCGCTCCGCACTTCCATCCCCAGAAGACACACGTCGTCGTCAAATCGTTCACTGCTCGCAAACGACAAAACCCGCTCCAAAACCCCGTCCAATACCTCTTCCACCCCGCCGTCGACCTCGCCCACCACCTCCATCAGCCGGTTCTGCAAAAACGCCTCCCCTTCCGGATTCTCCACCTCCGTGATCCCGTCCGTGAACAGAAGCAGTTGCTCGATCCCCTCCAGATCCGCCCGGTTCGTCCGATACCTCGTGTCCTGAAACAGCCCGAGGGCCGGACCCGGCTTGCCCTCCCGAAACGACAAAATCTCCGGACCCCCGGCCGTCCGGACAATCGCCGCCGGATGACCCGCGCTGGCATAGCGAATCTCGCCCCGCTTCACGTCCGCCACCGCGAAAAAGGCCGTCGCAAACATCGTCACCTCCGCCTTCTTCAGAATCCCCGCCAGACCCCGGTTCATCTGCCTGAGAAATTCCGCCGGATCCTCCCCCGTTTCCTGCGCCCGCTCCGCCAGACCCCGCAACATCGACACAATGATCGCCGACCGAACCCCGTGACCCATCACGTCACATATGAACAACCCCACCGCGTCCGGCCCCACCGGAAACACCTCGAAAAAATCCCCCGCCAACCCCGAAATCGGAATATACCGGTGCCCGAAAACCAAACGGCGCTCCCAAAACGGAACCCCCTCCGGGACCGCCGGATACTCGTGCGGCAGCAGCGCCTGCTGCACCTCCCGCGCCAGCGCCAGCTCCTCCTCGATCTCGTTGTTGCGATGCTGGAGCGCCGCCGCCGTCTCCGCCAGCGACTGCTGCGTGCGAACCAGCTCCGAAACATCGCTGGACACCCCGAAGGTCCCGATGATCTTCCCCTTCCGGTCCAACAATGGCATCTTGGTCGTCAGGACCCACGCCTCCCCGTCCCCCCCGGGACCCGTCTCCTTCTCGACATAGCCCACGATCGGCTCCCCCGTCTCCAGAATCTGCTGCTCGTCCCGCAACGCCTGATCCGCATGCTCGGCGCCAAAGTAGTCGTGGTCGTTCTTCCCGATCACCTCGGACGGATCCTCCTCCCCGAACCACGACGCCATGGACTGGTTCACCAGCGTGAAACGCGACTCCCGATCCTTGAAATAGATGTTGAGCGGAACACTGTCGATCAGGAGCCTCATCAAATGACGCTCTTCCATCAACTGGCCCTCCGCTTCCTTCCGGCGCGTGATGTCGATCATCGATCCCGCCATCCGCAGAACCCTCCCCTCGTCGTCGCGCACCGCCACCCCGCGGAGCCGATACCAGCTCCATTCACCCCGCGCGTTGCGAAACCGCGGCTCCAGCGCCAGCAATTCCGGTCCCCCGGGCGCCAGCACACGGTCCATGCTCCGCCGGAATTCCTCCCGGTCTTCCTCGTGAACCACCTCCGGATCCTCGAACAAATGCGGCATCTCCTCCCTCCTCCACCCCAAAAACCTCAGAATCCTCCCCGAATAGTGAATCTCTCCCGTCTCAAGATCCCAATCCCAGATCCCCTCGTTCGACGCCCGCAGCGCCAGTTCCAGCCGGTCTTCTTGCCGATACGACATCCTCGCGCAAATCAAACCTATTCTCGTTCCCGGCTCAACGCCATTTCTCGGCCATCACACATCAGCCGCCCCTCCGATTCAATTTGCCACCGCCCCTCCCCCCCGTTACCAATCCTCGCCACCGTCCGCCATGACCCGCCGATCAATCGAGTTCGCCGCCAAAGCCTTCATCTGGGCCCTCTTCGCTCTCTTCCTCTTCGCCGTGGCCGGAGTCCTCGCCATGATGGGCCTCCTCTAGCGCCCGAAAACCGCCAACCGACAACCGCCAACCGAAAACCGACCCCCCCCCTGCCGCACAGCTCGACTGATCCGTGACGAATCCCGGATTCCATGGCCCCCGGCTGCCAAGGGCTCGCGAGGCGCTGTGGGCCGCGTTCCAAGCGGCTCATAACCGGCGGGCCGCCGCCGCCCTCCTGCTCGTGGTCATCGCCCTGACGCTCGCAGCGGGTCTCCATCCCAAGGATTTCCGATTCCGAAACGAGGCCCGCTGGATGACCCGTGAACCGGGACTGCGTTTCGACCAATACGGAATCGCGGCCACCGCGCCGTTCCTCGACGCCGCTCAGGCCTCCGCGCTCCGAAGTTCGGGAGCAAGCATTGAGATCTCCTTCGCGCCGCCCCCGCCCCCCGGTCCGGACCCCGACCGCTTCCGGTTCCTTTTCGTCTTCCATGACGGACACGACCACCGCCAACT
>CAYPUM010000576.1:0-2471 GCA_964413545.1 uncultured Roseibacillus sp.
CGCTGCAGCCGGCAGAACCCCAGCATCCCGTAGGCGGTTCCGCTCGAGTCGCCGAGCCGGATCGCTTCGAGCAACGGATCGAGGGCCTCGTCCATCCTGCCGGTGCGGACGAGGGCCATGGCAAGGTTGCGGAGGGCCCGCCGGAAGGAGGGGTATTCCCCGATCGCCTTTTGGTATTGCGCGATGGCGGCCTTGTCTTCTCCTTCCTCGAAGTAGAGGTTGCCCAGATTGAAGGCGAGGGCGGCGGAGTCCTCGGTGAGCTTGCTTTTTTCAAGCGTGTCGATGGCTGCCTGCCGCCGCCCGTTTGCCATCAGCTTCTGGATTTCGACCAGGAGGGCCCGTTCTTCGGAGCTGACCACCGGCTCGATGCGGGCCTCGATACGATAACTGCCGTTGAAAGCCTTCCGGAAGGCGGGGTCCTGCCAGAATTCCTTGGCGAGGGGCAATGGTTCCGCGGCGCGGACGGGCGCTCCGCCGACCAACGCGGCAACCAACAACCAACAACCGGCAGTCTTCATTTCCTGATCACGATCGGCCATCGCATGACGGCCTTGACGGGGCGGCCGTGGCGGGTCGGGGCCGTGAAGCGCGCGCCGGCCGCGACGCGTTTCGCTCCCGGGATGAGTTCGGGGTGGCTGGACGAGATGACCCGGCGCACGCGGACTTTTCCCCGCTCGTCGAGTTCGACTTCGAGGACGACCCGTCCCCGGGTCACGCCCTGCCGTGCAAGGGCGGAGGGGAAGATGGTGGAACCATGCCGCAGGAGCTGCGGTTTGCCGTCGAGTTCCGAGGCGCGGTAATGAGACTTCTGCCTTGGAGGGGGCGGCGGGGCCGGCGGACTGCGACGGGGCGTCCGGCTGACCGGCTTGCGCGGGGACGGGCGGGAGGCCACGACCGGCTCGGGCAGCGGAGCGGGATCGAGATTCGTGAAAAACGTCGTCACCGGGGCGTCGAGGCGCAGGGGGATTCCGGCCTTGGGCAGGGGGACCCGCGTGGGGTCGGGGAGCTCCTCGACCGTGGTGACGGCCGGCGGGGGGGGATTCTCCGGCGGCGGTTCCTCGGGGGGCGGGGGCGGAGGCGGAGGCTTGGGCAGGGTTGCCAGTTCGATCTGGCGGATATCAAGGCTGGCCGCTTCGACGCGCACCGCGAAGAGGCGCGTCACGGCGAGGAGCAGAAGCAGCGCGCCGGAGGCCGCAATGCCGATGAGGAGGGAACCGTATTTCATCGGGCGCGTTCTATCTTTCGGTTGCCAGCGAGACCGACCGGGCGCCGGCCAGTTTTGCGCCGTCGATGACGCGGACGGTGTCTTCGGTCGGGGTGGCGGCGTCGGCGCGAATGATGACCGGGAGTTCGGAGTCTTCCTCGAGGAGGGCCGACACCACGGCGCGCACGCCGTCGGCGCCGATCTCGCGTCCTCCCTGCCAGACCCGCCCTTCCGCGGTCACGGCCAGCAGGATGGCCTGCTTTTCGAGATCCTCGGCGCTGGCGGCGCGGGGTTTGGAGACCTCCACCCCGGTCTCCTCGACGAAGACGGTCGTCACGATGAAAAAGATGAGGAGCAGGAAGACGATGTCGATGAGCGGGGAGATATTGATCTCGCTGCTGGTTTCCGTGACTCTGGTGTGCCGGTAGCGTCTCATGAGGGTTTCGCGGGGGGCGGAGCGGCGGCGAGTTTCTCGTGAAGCTGGCGCTGCAGCTCGTTGCGGGTCAGGGCAGTCTGACGTCTCAGGAGGGCGAGGAGGAAGGCGGCGGGGATGGCGATCACGAGACCGGTCTGGGTGGTGACCATGGCCTTCGAGATGCCCGCCGAAATCTTGTCGATGGGTTCGCCCTTTGCGGCGGAAGCCATCCCGCCGAAGGTCACCAGCATCCCGGCCACCGTTCCGAGCAGGCCCAGCAGGGGGGCGGCGCCGATCAGCACCGCGAGGAACGGGAGACGCCGTTCGACCCATGCCATTTCGTCCAACTCGAAGGCCGCGCAATCGCGCCGGATCTGGCGCGGATCGCGTCCTGCCGGTCGCGGGCCGGCAGGCGTTCCGGGCGTGTCATGGTGCGACCACGTTCCGGCCGCCACCCGGCGGCGTGTCCTTGCGCTGTGCCGCCAGACGGCCGCCGCGAGGGCGTAGATGGCCACCGCCAGCGCCAGCAGGGCCCAGAGGACCACGCCGCCTTCGCGCAGGATGCTGAGCAGAGCGTGTTTCATCGGCTTCGGAGGGCGTTCACGAGGGAGAGCCCGAGGCGCTCGGTGGTCTGCACGATTCCCTGGCTGCGCCGCGACAGGAAGGCGTGCAGGATCAGGGCCGGGATGGCGACCACGAGGCCGAAGAGGGTGGTGACGAGAGCCTCGGAGATGCCGCCGGCAAGGGGCTTCGGGTCTCCCGCTCCGAAAAGCGTGATGAGGTTGAAGGTCCGGATCATTCCGGAGACCGTTCCGAGGAGGCCAAGGAGCGGTGCGGAAGCGGCGGTCACGG
>CAYPUM010000577.1:0-2448 GCA_964413545.1 uncultured Roseibacillus sp.
ACAACGGTCTTTACATGCCGGAGCGTTTGCCGGTGCTTGGGGACGGGTTTTGGGAGAACTGGCGCGGGTGGACGTTTGCGCGGTTGTGCCATGAGGTGGCGACGGCAGTGCTGGGCGGGGCGGTTCCGCCCGAGGAGCTGGGCCGGATCGTGACGGAGGCGATCGACTTCGACGCTCCGCTGGTCCGGTTGCGGGAGGGATTTCACGTCCTTGAGCTGTTTCACGGGCCGACCCTTGCGTTCAAGGATTTCGGGGCGCGCTTCATGGCGCGGCTGATGGGTTGGCTGACGCGGGAGGACGGCCGGGATCTGACGGTTCTGGTGGCGACATCCGGCGACACGGGAGGGGCGGTGGCCAGCGCCTTTCACGAGGTGGCGGGGACGCGGGTCGTGATCCTGTATCCGCGCGGGCAGGTGAGCGTGTTGCAGGAGAAGCAGATCACGACGCTGGGCGGCAACATCAGCGCGGTCGAGGTGGACGGCTCGTTTGACGATTGCCAGCGTCTCGTGAAGGCGGCATTTCTCGACCGGCGCTTGTCGGATGAGCTGAACCTGACCTCTGCGAATTCGATCAATATCGCGCGGCTCATTCCGCAGAGTTTCTACTACTTTCATGCGGCGCGGCAGATTCCGGAGGGACGGAGTCCGGTCTTCGTGGTGCCGAGCGGGAATTTCGGGAACCTGACGGCGGGGCTGCTGGCGGACCGCATGGGGCTGCCGGTGGAGCGATTCGTGGCGGCGACCAATGTGAATGACGCGGTGCCGCTCTACCTCGCGAACGGCGAATACGCTCCGAAGCGGAGTGTTCGGACGATCTCGAATGCCATGGACGTGGGCGCACCCAGCAACTTCGAGCGGATGCGGGACGTTTTCCGCGATGACTGGAACGAGATGAGGGGCCGCATCGACGGGTTCTCGTTCAACGACGATCAGACGCGCACTGCCATCCGGGAAGTGCATGCCACGGCCGGCTATGCGATCGACCCCCACGGGGCGGTGGGATACCTTGCCGCGGAGGAATGGGCCGTGGCGCACCCCGGGCATCCCATGGTGATCCTCGGAACCGCCCATCCGGCGAAATTCCTCGAGGTCCTCGAGGAGGAACTGGGCGAGGGGGCGGTCCGCATTCCGGAGCGGCTGGCGCGCCTTGCCGAGCGCGGCAAGGTGGCGGTTCCGATGCCGGCGGACGAGGGAAGCTTCCTTTCGTGGCTACGGGGCGGCAACGGTCTTACTGGGGATCGATGATGAGTTCGTCCCCCGGTTGCACGTCGACGCCGTCGCCGAGGAAGGAGGCGGTGACGGGGTCGGCGACAGCCTGTCCGGCCTCGTACATCCGGGAGATGCGGAGCTGGCCGGCGATGCCGGAGTTGCGGCGGATGGCGAGGACGGTTCCGGCATCGACGAGGTCGGGGCGGAGGATTTCGATGACGGCGAAGCCGTTTGCGGCGGACCATTCCGTGACGCGGCCCATGAGGGTGGCTTCGTTGATGATGCGGGCGCGTTTTTTCTGGCGATCGCGCTGATCGATGGTTCGGTCGAGAGCGAGTTCGGCCTCCTTGTTGGAGGTTCGGGCCTCGCGTTCGGCCTCGGCGAGGTTGTCTTCGAGGCGGCTGATGGTTTCGGACTTTTCGGCGAGTTCGGCTTCGAGCGAGGCGAGGCCGGGCGGGGAGGACGTGGAGACGGGGCCGGGAGAGGCCGAATCCGGGAGGGATTGGTTGCGCACGGCGCGCAATTCGTCTTCCGCGGCTTCGAGGAGGGCGATCTCCTTCCGGAGCTTCTCGATCTCCTTCTCCTCCAGATTGTTGCGCATGCCCCCGAATGACAGGAGAACGGCGACCACCAGAAGCACTCCCGTGGCCCCCAGAAGAACTGTGACCATGTTCATGGCGTCGAAGGTGCCGCAAGACGGCCTGAATGTCACTTGGAAAGAAGTACAAGGACGGGGCTTGCGGGCCGGGGACGGCGGAGCTACAGGAGGGCGCATGAGCGCCCCCGTGAAGGCCTACAAGGAGACCCTGCTGCTGCCGCGGACGACCTTTCCGATGCGGGGCGACCTCGTGCAGAACGAGCCGCTCCGTCTGGCGAAGTGGGAGGCGGAGGGTCTCTACAAACGGATTGTGGCGAAGCGCCGGCAGGAGGGGGCGCCGAAGTTCATCCTGCACGACGGTCCGCCGTTTGCGAACGGGGACGTGCACATGGGGACGGCGCTCAACAAGGTGCTGAAAGACGTTGTGGTGAAGTCGCGGACGATGGCGGGATACGAGTCGCCGTTTGTCCCGGGGTGGGACTGCCATGGGCTGCCGATCGAGTTCAAGGTGGTTCAGGAGGCGCGGCACGGCGAGCCGGGGGAGATTCGGCGGCGCTGTGAGGCGTTTGCCCGCAAGTATATCGACATCCAGCGGAAGAGTTTCCGGCGCCTTGGGGTCTTCGGGGACTGGGAGGCGCCCTA
>CAYPUM010000578.1:0-2432 GCA_964413545.1 uncultured Roseibacillus sp.
GGGTTCTACTACTCGATCATGGACTGGCATCACCCGAACTACCCGCCGCGCGGATGGGAGAAGGACCGGCCGCGGGACCAAGTCGACATGGACAAGTATGTCGCATACATGAAAGGGCAATTAAAAGAGCTGGTCGAGAGCTACGCACCGGTCGTCCTGTGGTTCGATGGCGAATGGGACGCATGGTCGAAGGAACGCGGCGCCGACCTCTACGCCTTCGTGCGGTCCCTCAAGCCGGACATCATCATCAACAACCGGGTGGGCAAGCGGACCCGCGACTTGGGCGACTTCGGCACCCCCGAACAGGAAATCCCCGCCCGCGGCATGCCCGGCTGGGACTGGGAAACCTGCATGACGATGAACAACTGCTGGGGCTGGAACAAGAACGACCAAGGCTGGAAAAGTCCCGAAGACCTGATCCGCAAGCTGATCGACATCGCCAGCAAGGACGGCAACTTCCTCCTCAACGTCGGCCCGAAGCCCGACGGCACCTTCCCCGCTCCGGCCATGGAGCGGTTGGAGGAAATCGGCCGGTGGATGGCCGTCAACGGCGAGGCGATCCACGGCGCCCGCGCCAACCCGATCGGACCGGTCCCATGGGGACGCATCACGCGGAAAGACGCCGGCGATCGCACCCGGCTCTACCTGCACGTGTTCAACTGGCCGTCCGACGGCGGCGAACTGCTCGTGCCGGGACTGCAAAACAAGGTGCCAGACGCTCGATTGCTCGACGGTGGGAAAACCCTGAAGACCACTTCGAAGGAGCAGGGAGCGGCGGTGCAACTGCCGCCCGAAGCGCCCGGACCGATCGCTTCGGTCGTGGCCATGGAGGTCCGGGGTGAACCGGAAGTCGTCAAGCCGGCCGTCCGCCCGGCGGAGGACGGCACGCTCACACTGACCGCCCTGGCGGCCGGGATTCGTGCTCCGCGAGGCGTTTCCCCGCCGCAACTGGAGGGCAGCGGCGAGAACGCCAATCTCGGTTTCTGGTTTGCCGCCGAAGCAGGCGTGCATTGGACGGTCGAAATCAAACAGCCGGGCAGGTTCGCGGTAAGCGCCGTGGTCGCCACGCAGAGTGAGGGCGCGCGGGTTGTCGTCACCGCCGGAAAGGCGAAGACCGAAGCCGCTATCCCCAACACCGGCAACTACGGACAATACACCACCGCCGATCTGGGCAAGCTCAACATCACGAAACCCGGCCGCCAGCAGATCACCCTCCAGCCGCAAAAGAAGTCATGGACGCCAATCAACCTGCGCCGCCTCATCCTCACGCCGATCGGACCTTAGCGAGGCAAGCCTCGGACCGGGATGCAGGATGCAAGATTCAGGATGCAGCCCCGTGTTCCCTCCATCGTGCATCTTGCATCCTGCATCAGGCAGGGCAATCCTGCTTCCGGAAAACTTGACTCATTTGTGACGACTTCTGAATTTCAAGGACCCTGGCGGGATCGAAGCCCGTCAACCAGAACCGCTCACTGCGACGAAACCACGCCGCGATACACGGAGCGATGACCATGCTGCAAACGACCTCATTGAGCGCCATGACGGCGGCAACCCTCCTCGCCCTCGGCGGCTTCGCCGGTCCGGCTCGCGCAGACGAGACGGCCGCGCCGCCGGAGAAGCCGCACAAGGAGCCCAAAACCGCCCCATCCGAAAACCCCGAATCCCCGGCAGTCTACGATATTCGCCGGTTCGGCGCAGTGGGCGACGGCAAGACGGATAACACCGCCGCCATGCAGAAGTCCATCGACGCTTGCACCGCGGCCGGCGGAGGCCGCGTGCTGGTCTCGGGCGGGCGCTACGTCATCGGGACGATCTACCTCAAGGACAACGTCGATCTGCACGTGGACGGCAGCGCGGCCCTGCTCGGCAGCACCGACTATGACGACTATGCAACCGACACCTTCAAGAGCATCTACGGCGACTTCAACCGCTGCCTCATCTTCGCCCGCGGAGCCTCCAACATCGCGTTGACCGGCCTCGGCACCATCGACGGGCAGGGAAAGGGCCACTTCCCGAACTCCGGCGACTCGAAGCTCGACCGGCCGATGCTGATCCGGTTCGTGGAATGCAGCCGGCTGCGGCTGCGCGACCTGGAACTGCGCAATTCGGGCTCCTGGATCTCGGCGTGGAACTTCTGCCGCGACATCGTGGTCGACGGGGTGTCGATCCGCACCCGCAACATGTGCCCCAACGGCGACGGGCTGGATTTTGACGGCTGCCGGGACGTGCGGGTCAGCAACGTGGTCTTCGACACGAGCGACGACGCAATCTGCCTGCAGGCCTCGCGCACCGACCAGCCCTGCCACAACGTGACGATCTGCAACTGCATCATGTCGAGCCGCTGGGCTGCCATCCGCATCGGCCTCTCTTCGCTGGGCGATCTGCGGGATGTCACGGTGAGCAACTGCGTCTTTCACGACATCGACGACGCC
>CAYPUM010000579.1:0-2413 GCA_964413545.1 uncultured Roseibacillus sp.
TCCTCCCGCGCCGGAATCATCATCTGCCGCCCGCGCGAACTCCCTCCCTCGCGGATGTGGGACACCCGCGTGGCCGGCGCCGGGCGCAAGGAGCGCGACGCCTGAGTTCACGCCCTTTGGGCTTATTTGATCGAGAGCGCACGTCACTGACCTTACTCGAGGCGCTCGACCAGCCATGGCGGCGGGTCGGATAGTGGGTCCATTGAAGGTCATCCCATGGCGCAGGCTTTCCGGAAGGCAGCACAGGCAGCGGACAGACGCTTACTCTCGGCCGCCATTTCGACCTGAGCAGCGGCATCTTTGTCGAGGAGCGCCAACCCGGCGCGCATGCCCGGAACGCGGGCACCTTCGAATACAGGTCGTTTGGCGACTGAATTTCTGAGGGGGGCGAACTCTTTGACCGTGCAGGCCTGCCTGTTTGGATCAAGTTTGACTTCATTGATCCGCGAGGCTCCTGCCTCTTCATGACCGAGGCGACGAAAAAACGGCCTCGATCTTCATCGATAACCTGATCGAGTTGCGGATTTTGACCACTTGTTCCAATATTATACCAAGCTGAAGGGTGACAACCGGATCAAATTCAACCGCTCAACCCACGTCGATGACGTCTATGCCTACCTCCGAGAATGGCGGCTCATGTCCACCGAACGGGGGGCGGGCGAGAGTGCTGCGTAAGCTCAAGGCCGGCCTGCCGGCGGCGCTCCCAGCGCAGTTGCTCGGGATCGATCAGCTCCGGAGGCTGGAGGAAGCGCGCATCATCGAACTCGGCTTCCCCCGGAAAGCGGGGATTCCCAGGTCTTGGAATGCGAGGGCGAAGCCGTCGGGTTCTCCGTGTTCAAGACGGGCGACATTTTCCTCTGTCGCGAGGACCGGGACGCGAATCCCAGGACTCTGAAGCTGCCCGAGAGCGAGAAGCAACGACTGCGGGCCGAGCTTGACAAGCTCCTCCAGCAAAAGGGCAAGCTGCTGAATCTGAGCGGCAAAAGTCGCCCCATGACCGGTGGGGACGCCATCAAAGCCCGCCAGAAGGTCCGCAACGCTCTCCAAGTGGTACTTCGGGCGATCGAGGGGCAGGACGCCGGCGTCGGTGGCCAGCTTGGCGAGGCATTAGGCGAAGGCGACCCGGTGACATTCCGACCGCCTCCCGAGTGGAATGTCTGACCTCAATTCACGCCTCCACCAACTTCAACTCGACCTTTCGTCCGAGGGCGGCGGCAGCCTTCCCGAGGCTCGCCACGGTAAGCGAAGGATTCGAGGGATCGAGGATGCGATCCAACGCGGCGCGACTGGTTTTCATCCGCTTCGCAAGCTGAGTCTTGGTAACGCTCTGCGAGTCGAGTAGCTGCTGTAACTGGATCGCGACCGCTCGCTTCAGGGCGAGCACTTCAACTTCTGGCAGAAGTCCTTCTTCTTCCAGAAAGTCACGGAAGTCACTTCCGCGGTGGGCGTTTCCGTGGGGTTCGTTTTTCATCATTTCTTGCTCCTTTCATGTAGGCCGACTGCCGCTGGCGTGCGAGGCCGGTGTCCCCTTTCGAGGCTTTCTGTGATTTCTTGATGATCCCGTGGAGCAGGACGATTTACTGATCCACGAAGATGAAGAAGACCCGGGCAATCCGATCACCGAGTGACGACCGGACTTCCCAAAGCCCACCGCCGTGCGAATCGACTAACGGCTTCCCAACGGGCCAGGTCCACTGGACCGCGAGAATGTCGCCTCCAATCGTCTTCTTTTCGGCTGTCGGCAGGTCAAGCAGCCAATCCCGCACCGGCTCGTTCCCAGCTTCCGTCTTGAAGAAGACGACGCGGAGGGGGCGAGGTGCCGGATCAGCCACGGGAGAAGTGTATCAAATTTGATACGCATGGCAGACGAGGTTTCCCATCGATTGCAGCAGTGAATCTGCACGGGAAGCGGTGCCTTCTCGTCCGAGAAGCCGACCTTCCCGCCTTGGTTTTTGACACCAAAAGCCAAGGTATGACCACCCGCGAAATTCCTGACCACGATTTTGTCGAGCCGCTCTGGACGACGGGCGATGTCGCCCGCTTCCTCCGCTGCTCCAAGCGCCAAGTCCCGCGTCTTCGCGAGGAAGGCCTGCCCGCGGCTCCGCGCCTGGCACGTCCGCAGCCAGCAGGAGGCGGAATACGGGACGAAGGAGGTCCGCACCCGACTGGGACGCCGGCGCCGCATCCCCGGACGCGCCTCGGACTGGGACCGGTTCACCGCACTCGTGAACACGCCGGTCCAGGGCGGAACGGCCGGCGGGATGAAACAGGCCATCGTGTTCGTGACGGAGCGAATCCCCGAGGACGCCCGCATCGTCTCCACCGTGCACGACGAGTTGGTGATCGAGTGCCGCGAGCAGGACGCCGAAGCGGTGGGCAAGATCCTGTCCGAATCCATGACCGAGGCCATGTC
>CAYPUM010000580.1:0-2401 GCA_964413545.1 uncultured Roseibacillus sp.
GCAACCATCATGGTGTGGCCGGCGTCTCGCCCGTCTCGATCGAGATGGACTGCGATCCGGATTTCGATTTCGTAGCGGAGCACGGCGGGACCTTCCCCTCGCCGTGCCCTGTCGGGAAACCTCCCGCCGCCCCTCGCGGGCGTCCGGGGCCGCTACCTCTTCTTCATCGTGATTCCCATCCCCCCGCGAACCACCGTCTCGAGGTTCGGATTCGTGGTGATGGCCTCCATGTATTTCGGATCCGCCATGCGGGGATCGATGTTGTGGGCCATCACCAATCCCCCGGGGCGCAGCTTCGGGAGGAGTTTCTCAAGGTAGTCCACGTAACCTTTCTTGTCGGCGTCGAGAAAGATCAGATCGATCGTCCCCTCGTGCTTTTGCACTTCCTCGTGCGCATCCCCCTCGACGAGCGTGATGATTCCGGCCATCCCGGCGCTCTTGAAATTGGCGCGCGCCACCTTGGCGCGCCCGGCGTCAATCTCATAAGTGGTCAACTTCCCGCCGGTCGCCTTCAAAGCCAGCCCCAACCAGATCGCCGAGTATCCGGTCGAGGTGCCGATCTCGACGACGTTCCTCGCCCCCATCGCCTGCGCCATGATTCGGAGCAGGCGGCCGTCGTGCCGCGGAACATTCAGGTGGCGCTGGTTCGCAAGGATGTCGTCCAACACCGCCAGCGCCTTCTTTTCAGACTCGTCGGCCGCCAAGGGCCCCTTTTCGAGTTGCACGTCACCGGGCAAACGCCCCCGGTGCTGTCCGCCCGCGGAGCCCGCCAGGATGGCTGCCAGCCCGCAAAGCCCGATCACCATGTTCATTCGTCGCATCGTTTCCTTGGGTTGGATCTTCAACAATAACGTGTCCGCCATCCGGATCCTTTCGCCGGCGAGGCACCCCTCGGACCGGTCGATCCCCCCGCGGCGGGAGGCCGGGATTACGGACCACGATTGCCTGAAGCGCACCTCCCGTGATTCGTAATCGTCGACCGCAATCATTCGCCGAAATCGGGGGAATGCGGCCCACTCCCCAAAAACTCGACTCATTCGCAGCCTCTTCCGGTTTTCAATGACACCAATCAGGCCGCGCCCGCTCCCGTCCCGTTCACTTCCCGAGCGCGTAGAGCCGGTCCATGGTGGCCACGTAGAAGACCCTCACCCACTCCAAGGACCTGGAATCCCGCCATCACGAACAGCAACCGCAACCGCCACTTCCGCATCCCCGCAGCTTGCATCACGCAAGAGCCGCGGTCAACGGCTACGCCGCAGCGCTCAGGGGGCGCGGCCTCACCAAATGCCGGCCCCCGCTAAGGCTGCGGCAGCATGATCGTCTTCGAAAACCGGTAGCTGTTGCGGGCGAGAAAATCGGCAAGGCGGTCCCCCTCCAGATCAGCATCTCTCCGAAGGGTCGCCACTCCGTTGTCGGTCAGGACGCTGATGCTCACGTCCACCGCCACGATGCGGCCGTCGGCATAGTCGGTCTCGGCATTTCCGTCGGCCACGATGCCGTCGCCCTTCAGACGAAACTCGCTCACCGCATCCGGGCCCTTCTTGGTGGCGAGCACCGGCACGCGCTGAATGCGGGCCACCGGCGAGCCCCCGGCCTCCGCCATGTATTCAATCGTGAACACCACGCTCATCTCAAAGATGTTCTCGCAGATGAAATTCTCCGAATCCTCGACCGTCGCACCGTAGTTCACTTCATATGCCGCTTCGAGGTCCTCCTGCGCGAGCAGATCGTAAAACGCGCCCTCCTCGCTCCCTTCCCCCCCCTCTCTCGGGTCGACAAGGCGCCGGTAAAGCACGAACACGCTGTAGTCATCGTCATCCGAGTCCGTGATCGGATCCTTGTACACCAGGCGGTAACCGACCGCCGACACGTCTCCCGGGTTGTTCGAATCCGGACCGACCCGCCCGTCGTAGCGATCCGTCGCGGCCGTGAAGAAGATCATGCGGGCCGCGTTGCGGCTCTTGACACCGTCCCCGGGACCGGGGGCCTCATTCGGGTCCGACTCCGTGTAGAGCCACTCGTAAATGTTGCCGGAACGGGCCACCATCGACTCGAAGTCGCGGCTGATCTGCTCGAGGGCGGCCTTGGCCTGCCGGGCGGCGCGCACCTTGTTGCGGCTCATCCTCCACCCGTCCAGCGCCACGCCCGTCACCGACACCAGCAGCCCGAGAAGAATCACCGTGACGGCCATCGCCACGATCAGCTCCGCCAGCGTGAATCCCCGGCCGGCATGTCTCTTGCGTCGAAAGGTTCTCATGACACGAAATTGTTAGCGGCGCACCCCCATGTTGCGCGAAAAGAGCCGGCGCGGAAGATCGTCCGTGTCGCCGGCCGTGAACTCCAGACCCTCAAGATACGACACACTTCGACTACGAAGATCGTAAAAGTCGGCCCGGAAGGC
>CAYPUM010000581.1:0-2389 GCA_964413545.1 uncultured Roseibacillus sp.
TTGACTTCGATCGGGCCCCAGAGGCCGTGGAGGGTGAGCTTGATGAGGCGCTCCTCGCTGCCGGTGACCCACGGGCTGCCGGCGAGGGGCGGGTAGATCGGGTCGAGTCCGGCCCCGTTCGGCTGGTGGCAGGTGGCGCAGTGGGCATCGCGTCCGAAAACCCCGGCCCCGAGGGTGTAGAGTTCGGCGTCGGCCATGGAAAGGTGGGCGGGGACCTCAATCTTCGTCTTCTCCTCCTTCTGTTCGACGCGGGTCACGAGTTTCCCTTTGGTGGGGTCGGCCGGCCCCCACAGGTGCCGGACGGTTCCGGCCGCGATGCTCGCGTGGGTGGCGGGCGACCCGAGGAGGCTCTCCAACAACTGCTCGTCGCGCACATTGTGCTGCTGGTGCAGCCAGAGCGCTTCGAGCAGGTGGCGGGCGCCGGCGGTCTTCCGCGGATCGAATTGCTTCATCCACCTTCGGGTGGCGGCGATGACCTCGGACGACTCCCGCTCGCTGAGCTCGATGCGGGTGCGGTGGCGCACGCCGTCCACGGGGTGTTTGAGATTTTCCAGCAAGGAGGCGATTGGTTGTCCGTCGATGGCGGCCTTTTTCTGCAGCGGCCGGCCGGTGGCCACCATGCGGTAGATCCTGCCGTGGGTGTGGTCGCGGCTGGGGTCGCGGATGTGATGCTGCATGTGGCCAATGATGATATTCTGCCAGTCGGCGAAATAGAGGGCGCCGTCCTCGCCGAACACGAGGCCGGTGGGGCGGAAGTTCTTGTCGTCGCTCCGGAGGAAGTCGCCGGTGGGAGTTCCCCAGATCTCGCCGGGAGCGAACGTTTTGTTTCCGTCGGTGTAGCCGTCGCGGTGCAGGTCGTAGCGCTTGATGCCGAGGTATCCGATGGTGTTGACGAGCATGAAGTCCTGCTGGAACTCCGCGGGGAAGTTGGCACTGGACACCACCGCGTTGGCAGGAACCGGCCGGACCTGCTTGTTCACCAGCGGGTGCATCCTGAACCCCGCGCCCTCCGGACGAACCTGAAAGGAGCGGCCGCTCGTGCCGTCGGTGGCAAACTGGTAGCCCCACCCGTCAAAGCTGGTCCCATGAGGGTTGGGGCCGTTCCGGGCATGGAAGGTGATCGTGGAAAGCCGCGGGTCGAAACGATACATCCCGGAGGCGGTCGAGTTGAGCGACGGGCCCCACGGATGCTCGAAGTTGTTCTGCAAGAAGATCCCGCTCTGCCAGTAGATCGCCCCGTCCGGGCCGTAAATCAGGTTGTTCGCGCCGTGGTGGGTGTCCGCGGTGCCCAGTCCCTGGAGCAGGACCACCCGCACGTCGGCCCGGTCGTCGCCGTCGGTATCCCTCAGGAAGAGAAGGTCCGGCCCCGACGTGACGATCACCCCGCCCGCCCAGAACTCGAAGCCCAGCGGGTTGTGGACTTTCGCGAACTCGACGGCCTTGTCTGCCACTCCGTCGCGGTCCTCGTCGGGAAAGATGAGGAGGCTGTCGGTCATCGGCTTGAGAGGTTCCCACTTGGGATAAGTGTTCCAGCAGGCCGCCCAAAGCCGGCCCCGCGTGTCGACCTGGAGCTGGACCGGGTTCGCCATGCCGGGAAAGCGCTCCTCGCCGGCGAAGAGATTCACCTCGAAACCGTCCGGAATGTGCATCTTTCCGATCGCCTCCTCCCCGCCGAGATACGTCGGGGCGCCCTCCTTCTGCTTGTTCGAGCTGCGGCTCCTCCCGCCGACGTTCGAGATGACTTCGATCGGCGGCGGAACGTTCGAGTCGTCCACGGTGTGGGGCTTCCCCTGCGCGGCGGCCCAGATGGCGGCGTCGCGGTTGGCGGTCATGACGTCCAGCATGACGAGTTCGTGCTGGAGGACCTCGCGGTTCGTCTGGCCGTTGACGAACTTCAGCCCGGCGCGGCTTCCCCAGATGTCGTTCTGGTCGGTGGCGCGATAGCGGTGATGCCAGTGCCAGTTCTTGTCGAGCACGGCCCGCCGGAGCGGTTCGAGAGAGTCCGGGGCCTCCACCGTCTCGCCGGTGACGGCGGACGCAATGACCTCGGCGAGGCGGCGATTCCCTCGCGGCAGGAGATGCACGCCGTTGAGGGTGAGCGGATGCGCCGCCTTCGAGTAGAGCGCCTGCGAGGGGGCGAAGAGATCAATGAAGGCGACCTTCTTCCCGGACGCCACCTGCCTGACAGCGCCCGTGTACAGGGCGAGGTTCACGTTGTTCGCTTCCCCGGCGGGGAGATTCGGGCTCCCGAGGTCCTCGTGCGCGATCGGCGAGAACAGAACGAACCGGGGCGCGCTTTCGCCGTTGAACTTCCGGGCGCGATACCGGTCGATCATGGCGCCAAGATCGGACTTGAACTTCGCGACCCCCTCCTCCCCTTCGAAGGACT
>CAYPUM010000582.1:0-1325 GCA_964413545.1 uncultured Roseibacillus sp.
CATCGACGACGCCGGGCTGAAGATCCAGATGAGCGAGGGCGGCGTGATGGAGGACATGATCTTCTCGAACCTCATCATGCGCAAGGTTCCGATGCCGGTCTTCATGACCTTCAACAGTTGGCGCGCCGGCGTCGACAGCCCGAAGCCGTTGCCGCCCATGAACCGGCTCAGCGACATGCAGTTCAGCGGCATCCGCGTGGACAACACGGGCCTGCCGGAGACCGTGCCGACCGGCTTCGTCCTCACAGGCGTGCCCGGCCACTACATCGAGCGAATCACCTTCGAGGATGTTTCAATGCGGGTCGCCGGCGGCGGGACACCGGAGCTGGCGGCAATCCGTGACATCGGGGAGTTCGTCGGACAGCGCCCGGAGTTCTGGGTGCTCGGCAAGCGGGTCCCCTATACGACCATTTTCGCCCGCCATGTGCGCGGCCTGTCGCTCTCCAACGTCCGCTTCGAAGCCGCCAGGCCGGAGGCAAGGCCGGCCGTGCTCTGCCAGAATGTGCAAGACCTCGAACTGGCCGGACTGCGGTGTGGCAAGAACTTCAACGGAGAGGCCGTGATCCGCCTGCGGCAGGTGCAGGACGCCGTGGTCCGCGACTGCCGTTCGCTGGGGACCGCGGCAAGTTTTGTCCGCCTCGATGAGTCCCCGGCCGACTCCGTGACCGTCGCATCGGACAACCGTTTCCACGCCGGCAGGGCGGTCTCACAAGACCAGTGACCGACGCCCATGAACCCACACGCGATGATGAGGATCAACTTGTTCGCCGCCGCGGCCTGCCTGTTCGCCGCGGCCGCCGGAAACGCCGCCGAACCCCGCCTCCGGGCCGACCTTTGGATCCGCGATCCGTTCATCCTGCCGGTCGCCGAAACAAAGACCTACTACATGGTGGACAAGATGGCGGTGCCCATCGAAGGCGGGGGCACGCGTCCGGGCGTGGGAGTCTACACCAGCCGGAACCTCGAACACTGGAAGGGCCCCAAGCCGGTGTTCCACTACCCGGACGAATTCTGGGCCGACAAGGGCGTGTGGGCGCCGGAAATGCACCGCTACCGAAACAAATACTACGTGTTCGCTACCTTCAACTCGGAGAGCGGAAAACGAGCCGTCCAGATCGTGGTGGCGGATTCCCCCGAGGGTCCGTTCAAGCCGTTCGCCAACAAACCCCACACCCCGGAAGACTGGCTCGCACTGGACGGAACCCTGTGGGTCGAGGACGGCGTCCCCTACCTCGTCTTCTGCCACGAGTGGGTGCAGGTCAAGGACGGCACCATGGAGTTGCTGCGTCTCAAGGACGACCTCTCCGGCGTGGCGGGGAAGCCCC
>CAYPUM010000582.1:1335-2389 GCA_964413545.1 uncultured Roseibacillus sp.
CGTGAGAACGTGAACCTGAAGGAAAGCCTGGCCCTCTTCCGGGCCAGCGAGGCGAAGTGGGTGGTCCCGATGTTCTTCGACAAGAACGCCTACGTCACCGACGGACCCTTCCTCTACCGAACCAAAACCGGGCGGCTCCTCATGATCTGGTCAAGCTTCAGCAAAGGGCACACCTACACGGTCGGCATCGCCCGCTCCACCAGCGGCAAGGTGGCCGGACCGTGGAAGCAGATCGACGAACCCCTGCTGTCGATCGACGGCGGCCATGGCATGCTCTTCAAGACCTTCGACGACCGGCTCGTCATGCCGGTCCACCAACCAAACGAGGGAGGAGGCATCCGCGCCCGCCTCTTCGAACTCGAAGACGCAGGCGACACCCTCCGCATCCTGCGGGAAATCCCGATGCAGAGAAAAAAGGAAAATTAGCATCCTGCGGCACCGCCGCCGCCCGCGCCGCAACCAACTACTACCGCAGGCTGGACATCGCGCAGGCCGTCCACCGCGTGCGCTACTCCGCGGCGGGCGTCACATACGAACGCGAGTCATTGTGCAGCAACCCGCACGGCGTCCTGATCGTCCGCTTCACCGCCGACAAACCCGGCGTCTACTCGCCGCGCATCTCCTTCAAGGTCGCCCATCAGGCCGCGCCAACCGCCGCCGGCGCGACCATCACCTGCGCCGGGGCCCTCGACAACGGACTCGCCTACGAGACACAGTGCCGCGTGCTCCAACACGGCGGCACGTTGTCCGCCGATGGCGGGGCGATTCGGCTTGCGGGCGCCGACGCATTCACCCTCGTCATCACGGGGGGCACCAGCTACAGGCAGCGGAGACAAAGGGACCGGAGACAAAGGGACAGGTCATCTATTTCAGGACGGGTCATCTATTTCATGCCCCGGTCAGCCGAATGGCGGAATCGCCTGCGATTCGATCCGTTTCGACAGCCAGGCGGCGCAGCGCCGGTGAGACAAAGGGACGACCGGACAAAGGGACCAACAGATAAAGGGACGGGTCATTTACTTGCGGCAGCCTGCCCCGTCGATCACTGACCTGG
>CAYPUM010000583.1:0-2359 GCA_964413545.1 uncultured Roseibacillus sp.
CGGGCAGGCCGCACGCATCAGCGGCATCACTCCCGCCGATATCGCCCTCCTCTCGATCTGGCTCGAAAAACGCCGCCGCGAGTCGGACCGCGCCGCGCCGTGAAGACCCCCCCCCCGCTTCTTAATACTATATTCATAGTATTTTCTGCTCATCCGTCGACGGTGGTTTCGCCGGTGATTTCGTCGGCGTGGAGGGCGATGCGGCTGTAGATGGTGTTGATTTCGTTTTCGTCGAGGTTGAGGTTGCGGAGGGTGTCCATGAGGTGTTCGACGAAGCGCTGGAGGTGGATTTTCTCGATGCCGCGTCCGGCGTGGACGTCGCGCAGGGAGCGGCCCGAGTAGCCGACGGGGCCGCCGAGGGCGGCGCTGATGAATTCGACCTGCATGCGCCGGAGGTTTTCCATGCGGGTTTCGGCGAAGAAGGGCGCGAGCATGGGATCGTCGAGGATTCTGTGATAGAAGTCCTCGACGAGTTTCTCGACGCCCGGCAGGCCGCCGACGCGTTCAAAGAGGTTTTCATCGTTCATGCCGGCGAGGTTATCAGGCGGCGAGCATGGCGCAACCTTCCGGTGGGCTGCGGTTCCGGAGTCCATGCGTGTTGCGTGCGGCGTGTTGCTGCCGGGGGGTTTGGGGCACTTTTTTCGGGGGTCAGCGTTCCAGCGGGCCGCCCCGGCCGGCGAAGCGTCCGCGCAATCTCACATCGGCGCCGATCCGGGCGAAGCGGACCTCGTCGAGCCGCCAGCGTTCCGCGAGGCTGGCGGCGCCTTCCCCGGCCACCGCCGGGACTTCGCCTCCGGTCACCAGCGGCGCGAGGTAGACCACCATTTCATCGGCCCATTCCTCGTCCAGCAGTCTGCCGAGGAGGCGGCCGCCGGCCTCCACCAGCACCGTGCTCACCTCGCAGGCGGCCACCAGTTCCCGCAGGACCTGTTCGATCCGCCGGCCATGGAAGATCCGGGTGCGGTCCGCCCACGCATCGCGACGGAGGCGGGCATCCGGGGGCACCCCGTCTTCTCTTGACGTCAAGACAATTCGCCAGGGTTGTTTCTTGGTATCCGGGACATCGAGAGATCGCAGAGTAAGCCGCGGGTCATCGTTTCGGACGGTTTGTCCGCTGGTGAGGATGGCGTCTGCTTCGAGGCGGAGTTTCTGGACATCGCGGCGCGAGGCGGCGCTACTGAGCCAGGGGCCCTCTCCTGCCGGGCGTGTGATGCGTCCGTCGAGGCTCATGGCGGTTTTGAGGATGATCCACGGCAGTCCGCAGCGCTGAGCTTTTGCGAAAGGCCGGATGAGGACCTCGCAGGCTGATTCTTCGACGCCTTCGAGGACCTTGACGCCCGCTGCCTGGAGCAATCCGGTGGCCCGACCGGCGTGGGCCGGATGGGGATCGATGGCTCCGAAGACGACGCGTCGGATGCCGGCCTGCATGATGGCGGTCGTGCAGGCGCCGCTGCGGCCGCGGGTGGAACACGGTTCGAGGGTCACGTAGATCGTTGCGCCGGCAGGAGCTTCCGGACCATGGCGGCAGACGGCATCCTGAATGGCTTCCACTTCGGCGTGGGGGCGGCCTGCTCCCCGATGCCATCCCCGGCCGATTTCGCGTCCGTCTTTGACGAGGACCGCGCCGACGGGCGGATTGGGGCTCGTGAGACCAATTCCCTTGCGGGCCAGCGCGAGGGCCTCGCGCATCCATTCGCAATCGTTCACAGGTCTTGCATACGCCCCGCCGCGGCTCGGGGCAAGTCCCCCGAGCAACCTGCGAAAATGTTGCCGGCAACGTTGCAACAGGGCTGAGGAAACTGCGAACACGAACAGGATCGGGACAGCATGCGTGGCCGGCCCTGCTTTGCGCACCGGTTGTTCTTTTCGTGGAACGCCCGTCGTTGTGCCGGGAAACATTCTTTCCCGGAGGTTGTTCCCCTCCAGAAGAAGAAGAAATTCAAGGGGCTGGAAATGAGATCATTCATCAGGCCTTGCCTGGAGTCCCTGCAATCCGGCACTCCTCACGGATGAGTCAGGTTTTCGGGCGGCAAGGCCGGCGAACGACAGCGGGCGACGAGAGCGGATGACGAGGGGTGCTTCGCGCAATCGTTGACCGTTCTTGTCGCCGCTCTCCGCAACCGGTCCGGGGCTTGCCTCGCTGGAACTCCTGCTTGTGGGTCCTTGACCGGGTTCGGGCGGGAAGCTACGTTCATATCCGGAACGCTCCACAGGGGCGTTGCGATCACACCACACGATTCAAGAGCAATGAAACGGAGTATCTTCGTTGTATGGGGGGCGTTGATGGTCCTCGGAAGCTGCGCCATGGCGCAAGACGAGAGCCCTCGTGCTTCGGCCAGCGAGTGGTACCGGCAGGGAA
>CAYPUM010000584.1:0-2355 GCA_964413545.1 uncultured Roseibacillus sp.
CACTGTAACTCACTCAAAATGGGTACCGAATCCGGCGGTGGGTTCCAGAATATCACTGTCACCAACTGCACGATCGTCTCGCCGCGCTATTCGAAGGTGATCTACGGTAAACAACGTGGTCTGGCAGGCATCGCCCTGGAAATCGTGGACGGCGGCACTCTCGAACGCATCGCCATATCCAACATTACGATCAAAGGAGTAACGGTTCCCATCTTCATGCGCCTCGGCAACCGCGCCCGGCCACACACCGCGGGTGCCCCGAAGCCCGGAGTCGGCAGCTTCCGCAACATCGTGCTCTCCAACCTGATCGCCACCGGGGCCGGGCGGGTCGGCTGCGCCATCGCCGGCATCCCCGGCCACCCGGTCGAGAACGTCACCCTGCGCGACCTGCGCCTCGAGTTCTCCGGCGGCGGCACCGCCGAGGATGCCGGCCGCGAGATCCCGGAGCGCGAGGCCGCCTACCCCGAGGGCGACATGTTCGGCACCCTCCCCGCCTTCGGTGTCTACGCCCGCCACGCCCGCAATCTGCAATTGCACAACGTCCAACTCGTGACCAACATCCCGGACGAGCGCCCCGCAACCGCCTTCGACGATGTGCAGTGAGGGCGAGTGGGAGCCCCCGAACACCATCAACCGAACACCCAACACCTAACCCCGCATCTCCCCCACCCCGCACGCTCATGCACACGAAACCACACCACACCAGTCCCCCTCTCATGGGCCGCCGGAAGTTCCTCGCCCGCTCGCTTGCGACGGGCGCGGCCCTTGGGTTTCCGAGTCTCCATGCCGCCGGATCGAACGACGAGATCCGTCTCGCGGTGGTGGGCCTGCGCGGCAAGGGCAACCAGCACGTCGGCCTGTTCAAGGGGGTCAAGGGCGTGAAGGTGGTCGCCCTCTGCGATGCCGACCGCAAGGTGCTCGAGGGATGCGCCAAAAAGAACTTCGGCGGGAAGGTCGGCACCCACGTCGACTACCGCGAGGTGCTCGACCGCAAGGACGTCGACGCCGTCTGCCTCGCCACCCCGAACCACTGGCACGCCCTCGGCGCAGTCTGGGCCTGCCAGGCCGGCAAGGACGTCTACGTCGAAAAACCGGTCTCCCACAACATCTGGGAGGGGCGCCAGATCGTGAAGGCCGCCCGCAAGCACGGGCGCATCGTCCAGACCGGCACCCAGTCGCGCTCCGCGGTCGGAACCCGCGAGTTCATCGCCGACCTCCACGCCGGAAAATATGGCAAGGTGAAGTTGGCTCGCGGGCTCTGCTACAAGCGCCGAAAGAGCATTGGCAAGGTGAACGGGCCGCAGAAGGTCCCCGATCACGTCGACTACAACCTCTGGGCCGGGCCGCGCGAACCCGCCCCGGTGATGCGCCGGCAGTTCCACTACGACTGGCACTGGCAATGGCCGTTCGGCAACGGCGACCTCGGCAACCAGGGAGTCCACGAGATGGACCTCTGCCGATGGGCCCTCGGCGAGCAGGCGCTGGCCCCGCGCGTCGTCTCGCTCGGCGGGCGCTTCGGATACGATGACGACGGCCAGACCCCCAACACGCAGGTCGTCATCCTCGACTACGAGCCGGCCCCGCTGGTCTTCGAGGTGCGCGGGCTGCCCGACGAGAAGGGCGTGGAGCGCATGAGCCATTACCGCGGGGGGCGGGTCGCGATGGTCATCGAGTGCGAGGCCGGATACTTCGTCGGCACCAACGGCGGCACCTTCTTCGACCACGCCGGCAAGAAGGTGAAGGGATACACCGGCGAACTCGGCCGGCACCACCACCAGAACTTCATCGACGCCCTGCGCACCCGGAAGTCCGGCGACCTCCGCGCCGAGATCCTCGATGGCCACCTCTCCAGCGCCCTCTGCCACCTCGGCAACATCTCCCAGCGGCTCGGCGCCGCCATCTCGCGCGAGCAGCTCGAGGACCAGTGCAACGGTAAGGACCTCCGGGCGCAGGTCTTCGGGCGCCTCCTCGAGCACGCCCTGGTGCACGAGAAGGATTTCTCGCAACGCCGCATGATGTTGGGCCCGTCGCTCGCCTTCGACCCCGCTGCCGAGCGCTTCACCGGGAACCTCGCCAAGGACGCCAACCCCCTGCTCAAGGACGACTACCGCGCCCCCTTCGTGGTGCCGGAGAACGTCTGATCGGAATAGGCGCCTCTGGAGTGCGCCGGCAGAGCCCCCACGGGGCGGCGACGGCGCTTTGCGGGGGCGGGCCGCGCTCCGCCGGAGCGGGGAACGCCCCCGGCGGGCTCGTCCTGTCGGAGGCAACGATTGTCAGCTACTGCGGCGACCAGAAAGATTCAGCCCCCCGGCGGGCTCGTCCTGTCCTTTACACATAAGCCCTGCACCACAAATG
>CAYPUM010000585.1:0-2354 GCA_964413545.1 uncultured Roseibacillus sp.
CGCGCCGCCTTCGTCAACTTCCAGCTCCAGCGCGGCGCCAACCTCCTCGAAACCATGCAGCTCCTGAAGGCCGAGGTGGCGAGCCTCAACGAGCCGGGCGGCCTCCTCGACCAGAAGGCCCGCCGCCTCGGGCTCGACGGAACCCTCGAGCTGGTCCAGACCTACGACGCCTCCCGTTACGTCAAGGACGCCTTCGAACTGGTCCGCTCGAACCTCGCCCTCGGCGGCCTCCTCGCCGTCCTCGCCCTCCTCTTCTTCCTCCGCAGCCTGCGCGTCGTCGGCATCGTCGCGATCGCCATCCCGGTCTCCATCATCGCCTCCTTCACGGTGCTCGTCCTGCTGGGCCGCTCGATCAACATCATCTCCCTCGCCGGGCTCGCCTTCGCCGTCGGGATGGTGGTGGACAACTCCATCGTGGTGATCGAGAACATCTTCCGCCACCTCGAAACGGGCAAGAAACCCGTCCGGGCCGCCCGCGACGGGGCGGTCGAGGTGGGCGGCGCGGTCCTCGCATCTACCATGACCACCGTAGTGGTATTCGCGCCCATTCTCCTGATCGAGGAGCAGGCCGGCCAGCTCTTCCGCGACATCGCGCTCGCCATCATGTCCGCCGTCACGCTCTCCCTGCTGGTGAGCCTCACCCTCATTCCGACTACCGCCGCAAGGTGGTTGAAGCCGCCCGCCGAGGACGGGCGGCGCTCCCTCTTCGACCTCCTTTTCGGATGGCGTCTTTTCCGGATTCTCGGCCGCCCGCTCCGTCCGCTGGCCACCCTGTTCCAGCGCATGCCGGATCTCGCGGCCGGGGCGCTTGGCTATCTGACCGCCACATGGCCGCGGCGGCTCACGGTCATGGCGGCCTTCGCCGTCGTCACCATCGGCGGAACACGCGTCCTCCTCCCCCCGCTCGATTACCTCCCCAAGGGGAACCGCAACCTCGTCTTCGGGCTCCTCTTCCCCCCGCCCGGATACAACCTCGAAACCCTCTCGGAAATGGGCGAACGCATCGAGCAGCGCCTCGAACCCCTCTGGGAGGCCACCCCCGACAAATACCGCATCGAAACCCGCCTCTCCGGAGGGGAGGAAATCGTCGAGGACCACCGCCAACCGGTCCCCGTCGCTCCCGGCTCGGACCGCACCGTGGTCCCTCCCCCCCTCGACAACTACTTCATGGTCTCCTTCGAAGGCCGTCTCTTCCACGGCGGAGTCTCCGCCGACAAGAGACGCGTCGCCGACCTCGTGCCGGCCTTCAACGCCGCCACCTCCGGCACCGCCACCCCCGATACCTTCGCCTTTTCCCAGCAGATCCCCCTCTTCCGGGTCGGCGGATCCACCGGCTCCGCGGTCCAGATCGACTTCCGCGGCCGCGACCTCGACACCGTGGCCGGAGCGGCCGGCGCCCTCATGGGCGCCCTCCGCCAATCCCTCGACCCGCGGGCCAATATCACCCCCGCCCCGCCCAACTTCGCCCTCCCCCTCCACGAACTGCGCGTCGTCCCTCACGACGAGCGCCTCCGCGAACTCGACATGACGCGCTCCGATCTCGGCCTCGCGGTCCAGGCCGGCGGCGACGGCATCCTCCTCTTCCGGGACTACGAGCAGAGCGGCGAACTCAAGGACATCAAAATCCTCACCCGCCTCAACGGAAACCAGGAACCGCTGGACAAACTCCTCGACCTCCCCATCGCCGCCCCCACCGGCGCCATCGTCGACCTCCGTTCGGTGGCACGCCTCGAACGCGTCCGCGGCCCCGACCAGATCCGGCACGTCGACCGCCAGCGCGCCGTCACCCTCGAACTCACCCCTCCCCCCGGCCAACCGCTCGAAACCGCCATCGCGGAAGTCGAAGCCGTGGTGGAACGCCTGAAATCCCAAGGCGCCATCCCCCCGGAAGTCAGCGTCACCCTCTCCGGCTCCGCCGGCAAGCTCGCCGAAATCAAGGAATCCCTCCTCGGCGACGGCACCCTTGCCGGCACCATCGGCAGTTCCCTCTTCCTCGCCTTCGTCGTGATCTATCTCCTCATGGTGGTCCTCTTCCAGAGCTGGAGCTACCCGCTCGTCATCATGCTCAGCGTCCCCCTCGCCACCTTCGGGGGCTTCCTCGGGCTCGCCGTGGTCCACACCGGCTCGGTCCTTGACCGCTACATGCCCGTCCAGAACCTCGACATGCTCACCATCCTTGGCTTCGTGATCCTCGCCGGGGTGGTCGTCAACAACGCCATCCTGATCGTCCACCAGGCCCTCAACTTCATGCGCAACCATCACTTCCCTCCCATCGAGGCGGTGGTCGAAAGCGTCCGCACCCGCGTGCGGCCCATCCTCATATCCACCATCACCTCGGTCGGCGGAATGCTTCC
>CAYPUM010000586.1:0-2348 GCA_964413545.1 uncultured Roseibacillus sp.
CGTCAACCCCGCCGCGGTGGTCACCATGGCCTCGAAGATCCCCTTCGCCATTCCGGAATGCGAAATCTCCCCCCCTTGGGCGTGAATCTCCATGAAAACGTCCAGCAACCCCAGAACCGTTCCCAACATCCCCGCCAACGGCGCCACCATCACAATCCCCAAAAGAGCCCGCATGTTCCGCTCCACCCGCGGAACCTCCAGACAAATCGCCTCGTCCGCAATCTCACGCAGGTCCGACCGCGACATGTGGTGCCGAACCAGAACACTGTGCGCCACCCGCCCCACCGGCCCCGGAACACGCCCCGCCTCGTGAATCGCCTCCGCAAACGCCTTCCGCCGCACATGATTCGCGATCCCCAGCAAAAAATCCGCCGCGTTGATCCGCACCCCATGAAAATACAGGAGCCGCTCCAACACGAAAACCACCGCAAGGAAGGCCATCACCGCCTGCAACCACAAAACCGGCCCCCCGTAGTCCAGAAGCTCCGTCATCCGCACTTACTGTAGGGCACCCACCCCTCGATGACCAGACCAATGCCACGCGCCCTACCCGCCCCGCTTCTTCGCCCACGGATCCCGCAAGCCGATGGTGCGGTTGAAGACCGGCCGGACACCCGGACGATGGTCGCGCGTATCGGCACAGAAATACCCCAGCCGTTCGAACTGGCAGACAAACCCCGCCGCCTCGCTTCCCAGCCCCGGCTCGAGTTGCGCCCCCTCCACCACCTCCAGCGAATGCGGATTCACGCAGCCAAGAAATCCCCCCTCGCAATCGTCCGGGTCTTCCTCCGTGAAAAGCCGGTCATAGAGCCGCAGTTCCGCCACCTCCGCATGCTCCACGCTCACCCAGTGGATCGCCGCCTTGCAGACTAGTCCATCCGGCGGCGGCTGCCCGATCGTCCCCGGCAGATACTCGCATCGCACTTCGCGGACTTCCCCGCTCTGCGGGTCGATCTCATGCCCGACATGCCGCACGATATACCCGCCCCGGAGGCGCACCGCCCGCCCCGGCGCAAGGCGGAAGTACTTTTTCGGCGGGTCGATCTCGAAGTCGTCCCGCTCGATCCACAGCTCGCGCCCGAGCGGCGTCCGGCGCGTCCCGGCCGCTTCATCCTCGGGGTTGTTCTGCACCTCGACCTCATCCACCCGCCCCTCCGGCATGTTCACCACGACCAGCTTCAACGGCCTCATCACCGCCATCCGCCGCGGCGCGACCCGGTTCAGTTCGGCCCGCACCTCGAATTCCAACCGCGCCACGTCCGTCACCCCCTTGAACTTCGTGATGCCCGTCCCCTCGCAGAACCTCCGCACCGCCGCGGGCGGATACCCTCGCCGCCGAATCCCCGAAAGCGTCGGCATCCTCGGGTCGTCCCAGCCGTCCACAACCCCTTCCCGCACCAGTTGCAGCAGCTTCCGCTTGCTCATCACGGTGTAGGTCAGATCAAGACGGGAAAACTCGATCTGCCGCGGCCGCGACGGCACCGGGCAGTTCTCCACCACCCAGTCGTATATCGGCCGATGGTCCTCGAACTCGAGAGTGCACAGGGAATGCGTGATGTGTTCGTAGGCGTCCTCCAGCGGATGGGCGAAATCATACATCGGATAGATGCACCACTCCTCCCCGGTCCGGTGGTGCGCCCGGTGCAACACGCGGTAAAGCACCGGGTCGCGCAGGTTCAGGTTCGGCGAAGCCATGTCGATCTTCGCCCGCAACACCGCCCCGCCGTCCGGAATCCCGCCCGCCCGCATCTTCCCGAACATCGCAAGGCTCTCCTCGACCGGCCGGTCCCGATACGGCGACTCGACCCCCGGCTCGGTCAGCGTCCCCCGCGTCCGCCGGATCGCCTCCCCGTCCTGCTCGTCCACGTAGGCCTTCCCCTCCCGGATCAGTTGCATCGCGCAGTCGAAGAAGAACTCGAAGTAGTCACTCGCGAAATACAGGTGCTCGCCCCAATCCCAGCCCAGCCAGCGGACATCCTCCTGGATGCTGTCGACATACTCCTGCTCCTCGGTGGTCGGGTTCGTGTCGTCGAATCGCAGGTGGCAGCGCCCCCCGCGCGCCACGTTCTCCCGCGCGATGCCGAAACTCAGGCAGATCGCCTTGGCGTGCCCGAGGTGCAGATAGCCGTTCGGCTCCGGTGGAAACCGCGTCACGGTCGTCTCATGCTTCCCGCTCGCCAGATCCTTCGCGATGATCTCGCGTATGAAATCCCGCCTCTTCCCCTCGGCGCTCATCACTTGATACTATTTTCGTGGTTTTTCATCCCTTGCGGCGCCCGAGTTCCTCGATCAGCCGCCGGTTCAGCCGGATCCCGGCCTCGAATTTCTCGAGCGCGAAGTTCTCGTTC
>CAYPUM010000587.1:0-2347 GCA_964413545.1 uncultured Roseibacillus sp.
TTGCACCGCGCAAGAGACGCCAAGCTTCGCTTGGCGCACATACCGATATCCGTAATAATACAACCCTGTTTCCGGGTCGAACCTGTTGGCGGTGTAGAGGACGACGTTGTCGAGGGAGGAGGAAGTTCGGGGGTTCCAGGATGGGTCGAAGAAGGCTGCCTTTCCGAAGGGTTCGTAGGCATAGCGCTCGACGACGGCGGGGGATCCGTCGTCGTCGACCAGGGCGGTCACGTTGAAGAGGGCGTCGTGGGTGTAGTAGTGAGTGAGAACGTCCGTGCCGTCGGTATCGGGATCCCAGAAGCGGCAGATTGGGGAATGAAGGTAGTCTGGGCTCCAGAGGTGCTGCTGGAGGGGATCAGCATCGTTGTCGCGCCTGACCTCGAGCACTTGCCAGCCGGAGTAATAGAAATCGTCTACGGCTTCCGGAGTCGTCTTGCTGATGCGGCGGTGGTCTCCATCGTAGGCATGGGAGGCCACCAGGGAGCCGTCGTTTTGATCGCGCACTTCCACGAGGCGATTCCAGGCGTCGTAGCGGCAGGTGAAGGCGCCGGCGGGACTGTCGGGCCTGGCCATCAGGATCTGGTTGCCGCGCGCGTCATACTGCGGTTGAACCCACTGGGTCTGGCTGGGCGGCGTGGAGATGGAGAGCATCTCGTTGACCTTGTTGAAGGTGCGGGTCTGGTTGAGGAGGTCTTCGCCGTCCTCCTCGACGTCGAATTGGAGCCAGTTGCCCATCTGGTCATAGGTCCAGTCCTTCTGGCGGCGGGGGGTGTCTTCCATGGCGGTCCTGTCGGCGTTGAGGGTGCCGCGCTGGAAGTCGTTCACCTGGCTGAGGGCGTCGTAGCCGTAGAGTTCGCTGCGGTCGATGGCGGCGGGCGTTCCCAGGGAGTTCTCGCGGTAGAGCCTCCTTGAATTCCGGTCGTATCCGTAACCGTAGCGGTCGACCACCGAGGCGTCCAGCAGCCACTTCTGGTCGATGAGGCGGCCGAAGCGGTCGAAGCCGGCGTAGGCGCCCGAGGCGCCCTGGTAGTAGTCGAGCTTCACGCCGGGTTGTGGGTACTCCTTCTGAACGATTCTGCCGGTTCCGTTGTAATGGAAGGCGGCGTAAACGTCATTTTCGTTCGGTCTGGTGGCCGTCGCCGAAATGGCGGTCAGCCGGGAGATCTTGTCGCCGATGCCCGATACGTTGAGTTCGTCCACATAGAGATGGTGCACTTGGCGGGAATCGGGATAGGTGAGGCTTTTGAGCCTGTAGGCGTTGGTGAAGAATCCAGCGCCGTCGTGCTCGGCATCGCGGGTGTAACTGACCTGCGGAGTCGAGCCGTCCACCGGGCCGTCGTGTTGCTGGTCGACGGTCTGAAGGAAGCCAAGGTGGTCATATGCGTACTGGATCTGGTTGACCGGGGTGGTGCAGGCGCTGTCAGAGCAGGAGGTGACCTCCTCCTGGCGGGCCAGGTTGTCATAGGTCGTCTCGATGCCCCGGACGGCGTCGTCCACGTCCGGGCCGAGCTGAACAGCCTTCTGCCTGGTCATGCGCCGCATGGCGTCGTAGTCGTATTCGAGGATGGTGGCCGCCTCGCCGGCGGCGTGCTTCTGGGAGGTGCGCCGGCTGAGGGTACCATCCGGATGATACGCCCAAAAGACGGCGTCGAAAGAGGAATTTGTCGAATCGCCGTACTTTTTCCGGGTCAGCAGAGAGCCGTGGTAGGGATCGGAGTAATTGAAGACGGTGATCTGGTTGTCGGTGAAGTCTCCGTCGTGGTCGGGATCGACCGAGGTGAGGGTCACGGTGTTGCCCGAGACGTCGTATCCGGTGGCCATGATGCGGTTGACGTCGGCCTCCCGGGCCTTGGGCAGCAGGGGTTCGGTGGTCCAGTGTTCTGTTCCGGCCTGGTAGTTTTCCACCGAGGCGGTTTGGCGGCCAAGGTCGTCGTAATAGAACCTGGCGACGATCGCTTCGGGGTCGGTGACCGTCAGCCGCCTGGCGGCGGAATCGTAGGTGTAGGAAGTGACCAGAACCGTGTCGGATCGTGCCGGCGGGCGCTCGGGCCGGTCGGGGACCTGGGCGTAGGCCCAGCCGCCGGTGGCCGTGCCGCACGCGGCGATGGCGGTGATCCTGCGGGCGGCGTCGAACCAGGAAAAGGAGGTCGTCTGCACGAAGTCGGGGGTGTCCAGATCGATCCCGTCGGTGTCGTCATGGTTGAGTTCCATGGTGACGGTGGCGATGGGATTGCCGGCCTGGTCGTGGGCGGTGCGGGTGATTTCAACGACATTGTCATCGCCGCCGGTGATGGCTCCCGGAGCCGGCGCGCGGTACTGGAAGACCCCGTTTCCGTCGTATTCGGTT
>CAYPUM010000588.1:0-2341 GCA_964413545.1 uncultured Roseibacillus sp.
ATGGAGTGCCAGGCCTTCGAGCACCACGACTACCTCGTCTTCATGTTCCACGACCTGCGGGACTGGATGCAGGCGCTCCAGCTCATGGGGGTGGGGGAGGTTGACTACTCGATCACGCGCAAGACGAAGAAGATCGGCGTCGGCCGCGTGCTCCATGGAAAACGACTCCTCGAACTCTTCCGCAAAGCCTCCTCGGTGGCCGGAACTGGCGCCCCTGAACCTGCGGCTGGTGATCCTGAGCCGGGGAAGAAGCCGGACCATGACCAGCCACAAGCTGTTTCCAGGCGCCACGCTGGTCGGGCCCGCAAGGAACAGGACGGGGTGAGCGACCGCTACGTCCTCCAGCTGCGCAGCACCCTTGAAACAGGGGTCAGGCCCTCTTGTCTCTCGCATCGCCTCGTGGGATGCCCCACCAGGCGCTGGTTCGCCCCGGCGATTGACACCGGGGGTTCTTCCCGCAATGCTTCCTGTGGTATGGCGCGTCCATGAAGGGCGCGCCGCCACGCCACGGAGCGACTACCATGCATCGTCGAGTTCGCATTATCGAGTGCCGCCAGGTCTGAGTAATCCGGCGGGCGCCCGTGGGGCGCCTTCGGATGGCCGGCGGCCTGGGTGTCTTGCGCACCTGACTCGGCCCGTTCTTTCCGGGCCATCGGGTGTGGGAGCGCATCTGATGGCCAAGGAAGGAACAAATCATGACACAAGCTACCGACTACCGGCCGATGTGGTCCGAACTGGGCCTCGATCTTGAGAAGCACGACGCGCTGCTCAGCGTGCTCGGACAGGCCTACGGCGACATTTTCATGTCGCAGAAGAACCGCCCCGAGGGGATGAGCTACCTTGACTTCGTGATGAGCGAGGTGCACGGGTTGCGCGTCCAGGAACTGATGGATGGGAAGGCCGCGGGGAAGATCGTGGTCGGGGCGTTCTGTGTGTTCGTGCCGGAGGAACTCGTGCTGGCGGCGAATGGCATCTGCGTGGGACTGTGCGCCGGGGCGGAGTTCGGCGCCGAGGAGGCGGAACGCTACCTGCCTCGCAACACCTGTGCACTGATCAAGTCGTTTTTCGGATTCACCCTCGAAAAGGTGTGCCCGTATATCTCCGCATGTGACCTGGTGGTCGGCGAGAACACCTGCGACGGGAAAAAGAAAGCCTACGAATCGTTCAAGGACCTCGTGCCGCACGAGTTCCTTGCGATGGACATGCCGAACACCAAGAGCCCGGAGGGACGCGAGGTGTTGCGGCGGGCTTACCTTGAGTTCGCCGAGCGACTCGAGGAGATCTCCGGCCGGGAGATCACCGTGGAGCGTCTCAGGGCCGGGATCGAGACGGTGAACGCAAAACGGCGGGCGCTGCACAGGCTTGCGAAGCTGCGTCACGCAAGGCCGGCGCCAATCAGCGGACTGGACGCGCTGCTGGTGAACCAGGTCTCCTTTTACGACGACCCTGTGCGCTTCACCGACAACGTCAACAAGCTCTGTGACGAGCTCGAAGGACGGATCGAGGCCGGCGAAGGAGTGCTCCCGGAGGATACCCCGCGGGTCCTGCTTTCCGGCTGTCCGATGGCGGTGCCGAACTGGAAGCTGCCGGCGATCATCGAGTCGAGCGGCGCGGTGGTGGTCGGCGAGGAGTCGTGCGTCGGCGAGCGCGGCACGCAGAATCTGGTCGATGCGGAGGGGGAGACGGTGGAAGAACTGATCGACCGGTTGGTGGACCGCTATTTCACGATCGACTGCGCGATATTCACCCCGAATCCGACGCGCTGCGAGCATGCCCGACAGATTGCCGGAGACGCGCAGGCGGACGGGATGATCCACTACGCGCTCCAGTTCTGCACTCCCTATCAGATGGAGGCGCCGGCGGTCGAGCGGAGGCTGGAAGAAGACGGTCTGCCGGTGCTGAGGCTGGACACCGACTACAGCCATGAGGACGTGGAGCAGCTGCGCACCCGGGTTGAGGCGTTCGTCGAACAACTTCGCGGGTAGCCAGCGGATGGTCGAAATGCGCATCATCGGGCTCGACATCGGCTCCCGCACCGTGAAGCGGGTGATCCTTGAGGACGGCGTGCCGGTGGAACACCGGGTGCTTCCCGGCACCCATGATCCGCTCGCGGTCTGCGAAGAGTTGCTGGCCGGGCAGGAGGCGGATCGGGTGGCGGCGACCGGTTACGGCAGGCGGCTGTTCGCCGCTCATCGGGAAGCCGAGGTGATCACCGAGATCCGCGCCGTGGCACTGGGTGCGCTTCACGTTCACCCGGCGGCGCGAAGCCTGTTGGACATCGGCGGGCAGGACACCAAGGTGATCTCGATCCGGCCCGACGGCCAGGTGGGCAAGTTCGAGA
>CAYPUM010000589.1:0-2331 GCA_964413545.1 uncultured Roseibacillus sp.
GAGGCCACGGTGTTGAGCTGTTCGAGCACCCGCGAGCGGGCCCAGTAGAGGTCGGTGCCGTCCTCGAAGATGATGTAGACGAACGAGCTTCCGAACATGCTGTAGCCGCGCACCACCTTGGCGTAGGGCACCGCCAACATGGCGGTGGTGAGCGGGTAGGTGACCTGGTCCTCGACGATCTGCGGGGCCTGGCCCGGATACTCGGTGCGGATGACCACCTGGACGTCGGACAGGTCGGGGATCGCATCGATGGTGATGTTGCGCGCCGACCAGATCCCGCCCGCTATCAGGAACGCCGTCAACAACAGCACCATGGTGCGGTTGTGCACGCACCAATGAATGAGCTTGGATACCATCGGAAACTCTACTTGCCGGAGGGTTCATCGCCGCCGGGGACGGGTGCCAATGCGATCTTCTGCTTGATGCTGCCGCATTCGAGCATGGACGGGTCGTAGGGGTTGCGGATGGCTTCCGCGCCTTGCAGCCAGTTCTTTTTCACCATCGGGCAGTAAGCGTGGTAGAGGCCCGGGACCGCCCCGGCGCTCGGCGGGAACTCCCGGACCAGCGCCAGGAGGGCGTCGGACAGAGCGGAGAAGCCGCTTCGGAATCCCCCGATGTTGTCGGCCTCGATCGAGGCCCGCTCGCGCACCCTCGCCGCCAGGCGAGCCAGATCCTCGACGCCGCCGTCGGCCAGCGATGCGGCGCGACTCTTGATTTCCTTGAGCGGAGCCGGGGAGTCCTTCCAACGGTCTTCCGTCAGCGCCTGCTGGATCGCGAGGTAGCTCTTGACGACCTGGTTGATGCCGCCCTGGAGTTCGTCGGGCAGCGCGGCGGCCCTGGCTCCCGGCAACGACGGCTTCAACCGGGTGTCGTCCTGGCCGGCGGGCGCCGTTTCGTGGCCGGTGACCGGGAGCGCCTTGCGCCCGTCGAAGCACTCCAGCATGGTCGAGCCGAAATACGGATTGCGCACGTCGCCGGCCGCCTGCAGCCAGATGGTTCCGCCCTGTTCGTCACGATACATCGGGCAATGGAGCACCTGCACTTCGCGTCCGAAGGAGGGCGGCACGCCGGTGGCCTTCAGCACGGTCTCGAAAGCGGTGCTGACCTCCGCGAAATCGAGGCGCATCGCGGCGAGGTCTTCGGCGTCGGCCAGCTTGAAGGCGGCAGACCGGGCCGTGGCCAGCGCATCCTGGTGCTTGTGCCAGAAGTGCGGGTGACCCGGAATCTCCAGCTTCACCAGCTCGTCCAGCTCGGTGGCCAGCCGGCCGGCCGCCTCGGCCACCCCGTCAGTCGTGTCCGCGGCGAGCGTGTCGCCGATCTCAAGGTAGTTCTCCAGTGCCGCGGTGAGCTTGGCCGCCACCGGCCCGGGCAGTTCGTTCAACTCGCTGGCACCGGCGACCTCGGCGCTCACCTCCTGGTCGGCGGCCATGTCGCCGCGGATCATCTTGGCCAGCGCCTCCCGGATCTTGGCTTCCGAATCGATCAGGAACTGCCCGGAGGTCACGACCATTTCGCCGGGCTTCAAGCCGGAGATGACCTCGATCTGGCCGTTTCCGGTGGCCACCCCGAGCCGCACCTCGCGCGGTTCGAACTTCCCCTCGCCGCGGCTGACGAACGCGACCTGCCGCTCGCCGGTGTCGAGGACCGCCGTGCGTGGGACGAGGGTCTTCTCCGCGGCGAGGGTGTTGGTCAGTTGGACGCTGGCGAACATGCCGGGTTTGAGCAGGTCGTCAGGGTTGTCAAATTCGAGCCGGACCTGCACTTCGCGGGTCTTCTTCTCAAGGTATGGATAAACATAGATCACCTCGCCCTCGAATTCCTGGCCGGGGATGTAAGGCAGGCTCATGGTGGCCTTCATGCCCTTCTCGACGTAGGGGAGCTGGTACTCGTAGAGAGTGGCCAGAACCCACACCCTCGACAGGTCGGCGATGCGGAAGACCTGCATCCCCGGGTCGACCTTCATCCCCTCGTTGGCGTGTTTCGCGATCACCACGCCGGTGTGCGGGCTGCGGATGGTCATCGTCTTGGCCGGTGCGTCCGCCTGCTGCAGTTCGGCGATCTGCCGGTCGGTGATGTCGAAGTATTCGAGCCGGGTACGGGACGACTCGAGCACCTTGCGGGAGGCCGGACTGCGCTCCCGGTTGCGCCAAGCCAGAAGGTACTCCTGCTGCGCCGAGTAGAGTTCCGGCGAGTAGACCTCGAAGAGCGGGTCGCCCGCCTCCACCTTCGCGCCGAGGAAATCGACGTGCAGCTTCTCGATCCACCCCGAGATCTTGACGTTCACGTCGCGGACCGCCCGCTCGCTGTAGTCGACCGTTCCGACCGTGCGGA
>CAYPUM010000590.1:0-2325 GCA_964413545.1 uncultured Roseibacillus sp.
CGGCGGCGGCCGGGGCCTGCGCGAAGGCGGGCGGCGTGATGACCGGTGTGGTTGCCGCCAACGCCAGCGTGGCCAGGAAGATCAGTGAGGTTCGATGTTTCATGATGGTGGATAGGTGGTGGATGTCCGGTGACCGGGTTCCACGACCACATGCGCACCGCAGGACCGTTTTCCGACAACGGGGCGGAAAACCATGGGATTTCACCAATTTCTTGCGATTTTGCGCGAATTGCGCCTGTGGATTCGCGCAGAGCCTCCGTTCCGGTGGGACGAAGAACAGATCCCAGACACCCACGACCCCGCCCGGGCGAAACGATCCGTGGCTGTCTGGTATGGTTCCGTCGTGGTTCCTTCGGAACCTGACATCTCAGGCCAAGCTTGACAAGGAACCGTTCCTTGCCAAAGTAATACCGTGAGCAAGGTAACCAGCAAATTCCAAGTGACGATTCCGCGTTCGATTGCGCGGACGCACGGGATTGAGCCCGGCTCGGAGATTACGTTCGAATCGGCCGGCGAGGTGATCCGGATTCGCACCGGGGGGGAGGCATCGGACGATGCGGGCGACCGGGTCCAGGCGTTGCGCTGCTTCGATGCATCGACCCGGCGGCAGGAGGAGCGTGACGGCGAGGTGCTGGCGCGGCTGGCAGGGCACGGTGGCAGCGAGACGGACCGCGGCTGGACGCGGGAGGATCTCTATGAGGAACGGCGCGGTTGATCATGGCGTGGCTGGTCGACACGAATGTGCTGGTGTATCGCTTCGATCCGCGGGACCGGCGCAAGCAGCACCTTGCGACAGAGTTGCTGCGCGGCGGCTTGGAAAACGGCGAGGCGAGAATCCCGCATCAGGCGATCGTCGAATTCATCGCGGCGACGACGCGGCCGCTGGCACCGGACAGCGAGGCATCGCTGTTGACTCGCGAAGAGGCGATCCAGGAAGCCGAAGAGATGCTGACACAGTTTCCGTTGCTGGTTCCTTCGCCGCAACAGGTGCGCCTCGCATTGCGGGGCTGGGCGACCTACCGGCTCAGCTGGTTTGACGCGCATCTGTGGTCCTTTGCTGAACATCACGGGCTGCGCACCCTCTATTCGGAGGACCTCCAGCACGGGCGCCTCTACGGCAGCGTGCGCGTGGTCAACCCGTTCGCCGCGGAGTGAGCCAACCCATCGGCGGGTGTCGGCGCAAGTACACCCAATCGATCACCTGATCATTCACCTTGTCGATCAGGTGGAGGAATGGGTGAAGGATCGGGTGGATGCATTGTGGGAGAGCACCGCCATCCTTGTCAGCGCCGGTCGTCCGGGAGGGGTGGGATGCCGCGCGCCGACTCCCAGCTCGGGACCGGGCGGAAGTTCGGGTGGTCCTTGTCCTGCAGGTTACGTCGGCCGTAGTAGAATCCGTGGCATCGGGCGTTGGTGTCGACCCAGTTGGTGATCCGGAGCAGTTCGGCGGAAGAACGGCGCGACCTTGCCGGGCGCTTCGAGCAGGTAGAGGCCGTAGCCGTTCGGCTCGTAGCAGTGGCCGAAGCCGCGCGGCTTGTGGGCGACCAGGCAGCGGTCGGCGTCGATCGGCCACGGGTCGCGGTAGAGCGGGCCCTTGCCGCCGCCGGTGGTCATTTGACCTGAGTCGGGGTCGAGGAAGTGCCAGCCGCCCTCGCTGAGGACCTTCACCTCGGGGGTGAGACAGGTCATCGGCGCCTCGGAACGGATCGGCTGGTTCATGTCGATGCGCACGATGGTGCCGAGGGCGTTGTGCGGGAAGTGCGGGCAGCCGAGCAGAACGTAGTTGTTGGGCACGCCCGGGACCTGGCGCAGGCCGCTGCCGTCGACGTTCGCCTCGTAGATCCGGTAGCCTTCGTCGTTCGCGCGTTTCCAGTCGAAGACGATCCGGCGGGCGTCGAACGAGATATCGAAGCGGCCGAACACGCCGCCTTCGAGTTCGGTGGCGAGCTGGCGCGTCGAGCCGTCCTTGAGCGACAGCACGAACAGCCCGCCGCCGGGCTTCCACTGCGGGTTGAGGTATTCGGTGTAGTAGTGGTTCGCGTTTAGGTGAAGCGCTTGATGAAGACGACCTCGTCGGCGCCGGGAACCTCGCGGAGGTGGCCGCGGGCGGCGGCCATGGCGGCCTCGGGCTCGCGCTCCGGGCGCACGGCTTCCCCGGCAACCGCGACCGCAAAGGTCATCGTCGCCGGCAACAGCCAGGACCTCACCGGCCGGAGGATCTTCAACCAGCGTTCTTGCATATCCTTCACCTCATCTCTCACCTGATCGCTCACCCCATCTCTCATTTCCGCCAGATCGATCGCATCGGATAGACGGCAAACGACT
>CAYPUM010000591.1:0-2299 GCA_964413545.1 uncultured Roseibacillus sp.
AAAACCACTCCATCCGGTGGTGTCGCTTCGCTCAACCACCGGCCAGTCGCTCCCATGCCTCCGGCTTGGTCCAAAACATCCCATGGCATTGTCTTCGCGAAGGGAGGCGCATACGGGAGCGCCCCCGGAATGCTTTGACGCCGGCGGGCTGCCATCTCAGGGTTCGGGCGGAACGAACCGGCGTGCGGGATGTCCAGGCGAACGAACAAGCGGCGCGGATCCCGGAAGCGCGGCAAGGCCGCGGTGCCGGGGGAGAGGCGAGGCCGCGCGTGGGTCCTTCTGGCGGTGCTCCTTGCGCTCATCCTGCCGCACCGGCTGACCTACTGGGACGAATCGCTGAACATCCTCCTGATGCTGGGGGCCGCGTGCCTCGGGATCGGGTGGCTCTGGTTCGACAAGCGCGGATCGAACGACCTCCGGCTGCCGTGGCTTTCGCTGCCGCTGTGGGTCCTCGCGGGCTGGCTGGCGATGCTGTGGGGCTTCGGAGTGGCCGGGTACCAGCCGCAGTTCTTCATCCTGCGCTACTTTCTCGGCGGTCTCCTGATCGTTCTCAGCTTCAACCTGTGCCGCCGGCTCACCCCGGCCGAGCTGGCGGGCGCGCTGTGCTGGCTCATGATCGTGATCGCGCTGGTGTGGATCCCTGCCAGCCGGTCGGGGCGCGAGTTCTTCTTCTCACGCGGAACCCGCTACGCCTTCACGTTTTCGAATTCCAACCTGCTGGCGTGCCTCCTCGTGCTGACGTTCCCGGTCGTATTCATCCATTCGTGGCTGAGGAACCCGGGCGGGCTCTCGCGCCTCGTGAGCGTCACGGGCGTGCTGGCGGTCCTGTTCGTCCTCGCCGTGAACCGGTCCCGCATGGCCCTCATCCTGATCATCGTGCAGGCCGTGGTGCTGACCGCGGTGGTCGCGCGCCTGCGCTTCGGCAAGTCGCTCCAGCGGGCCGGCCTCGTCGCGGGGGGCGCCGGGGCGATGATCACGGTCGTGATCGCGATCATCGGCCGGGAGTGGTTCGCGGAGCGATTCCTGTCGCTCTGGGCCGACCGGGGCGACGTCGGCCGCTGGTACATGTGGCAGGCGGTGGCCGGCCTCTTCGCCGGCGATCCGTTGCGGGCCGCGGCCGGGCACGGCGGCGGGGCGATGTTCGCGCGCTCGTGGGAGTTCCCGGTGGCGCAATACGAATACCTCAAACCCAGCAAGGGGGCCTTCTTCACCCACAACCAGCTCCTCGACTGGTCGCTCGAAGCGGGCGCCGCCGGATTGCTGTGCTTCCTTGCGTTCGCCGGGCTCCTCCTCTGGTCGTTCGGTCACGCCCTCCGGAAATCCTCCGGGGTCGACCCGCGCCTCCTGCGCGCCGCATACCTCCTCGCCGCGGCCGGGTTCCTCCTCTTCGGGCAGGTCTCGGTGGCCAACCAGCGGATCGCCATGCTGGGAACCGGCGCGATCCTCCTCGGCGCCATGCTGGCCGCGGTGCGCCTCGAATCCGGGCTCCTGCCGCTCCCCCGGGCCGTCCTTCCGGCACTCGCGGCGGTTGCCATGGCCGGTATCGCCCTCCACCTTCCCGCCGTGACCAGCGACGCCCTCCTCCTGCGCGCCCTGCGCCTGAAGGAGGCCGGCCATGGCCCGGCCCGCGTCCTGCCCGTCCTGCGCCGCAGCACCGATCACAACCGCGACAACGTGCACGCATGGTACTTCCTCATGGGTGAAGCCCGCGACCTGAACCGCACCCCCGATGTCGAGGAGGCCTTCGCCCGCATCGAGGCCCTCGCCCCGAACCTGATGGAGTCCCGCCCCGTCTACGCCCATCACATGGCCGCCACCGGCCATCCCGCCATGGCCCTCGACCCCCTCGATCGATACCTCGCCGCCAATGCCTACGCCTTCCCCGGCCACTGCCAATACCTCCTCTACGCGCACCACGCCGGTCAGGACGCCAAGGTGGTCCGCGGTTTCGAGCGCCTCCTCCGCGCCGCGATCCTGTTCCTCGAAGCCAGCGACATGCCCGCCCCCCGGTTCGATCGCACCACCGCCCCCGACGGCCACCCGCTCTGGGTGGTCCGATGGAACGACGCCGGGCAATTCTCCGCCCCCGAGGGACAACTCCTCCCCGAACTCGTCAAGGGAACCAACCGCCATGACCTCCAACACGACTACCTCGCCATCAGACGCAACGCCCGCCGCATCCTCCGCGACCTCTTCGGGTTCAAACACCCCGGCTTCCTCTGAGAGTGCGACGGGCACGAAGGCGCCCTCTGGAGTGCGCCGGCAGAGCGAGCCTCCGCGAGCGGCGACGGCGCTTTGG
>CAYPUM010000592.1:0-2297 GCA_964413545.1 uncultured Roseibacillus sp.
GAACGCCTCCCGCGGAAACCCCGCCGCCACCATGGCCTGCACGATCCGATACGGCGTAAACGGATCCTCGCGGCCCGGCTTGAGCAACACCGGAACCTTCATCACGGGCGCCGGAATCCACAACGAGTTCACCGCCGGCGCGTTGCTCGGAAGCGACACGCCCAGCGAATCGGTCAACCGGTAGAAGTTCACCTCCAGCCCGTCCAGCGAGGTCAGCCCGCGATCGAATACTTCCAGCGGGAGACCGCGGGTGAGACCCGCGATGACGGTCCGAATCCGCGACATCGCGGCGTGGACCTTCTCCATGTTCATCCGCACCAAATTGTGCGGCAGCCTCGTCACCTCCGAGAGAGCTTCGATGTAGTCCTGCGGTCCATGGTTTCCGCCGCCCAGCGGCAGTTCCCCGTGCAGGAACAGTTCCGCCGCTTCCTCGCAATATCCCGCCAGAACGCCGGCCGGGACGGCATCCAAGGCCGCGCGCGATTCGGCAATCCGCAGCAGATCCCGCCGCACAAGCCCCGGATTGGCGATGTGGATGACCACCCTCCGCCCCCCGTCCAGCCCCAGTCCGACCGTGTCGAGGCTCCGATACACCTCCCCATGCCTCAGAATCGGAATCTCCCGGTCGTCCTTCATCTCATATCGCACATCTCACATCGCACAACGCACACCAAAGATCCAAGGTCAAAGATCAATACACCCCCTCGATCACCGCCTTCCCTCCGCTCTGGAACGGTCGCACATCCCCCACGCCATCCCATGGGAACTCCTCGCATGGCGGGCGTCGAATCGCCTCGTCCCGCTCGAGAAAGCACGGCATGAAGAACTCCCGGGTCATGGTGGTCAGCTCGACCCGGCCATACTCGCCATACTCCACCAGCCGTTCCGGGTCCTCCGGATCCACCACCCGCAACACCGCCCGGGGCTGCGGCGCATAATAAGTCAAGCTGAACTCGCCGGGCTGCAAACGCCGGCTGATCGCAAGGCCCATCAGGGTGTTGCCATACGTCGGCGCGAAATTCACCTTCCCTTCCAGCACCTCCTCGATGATGAACCGCACGTATTGCGGCGTCATGGTGGTCCCTCCCGCGAACACCCCGCGAATCCCGGCCCCGGCCAGCGAAATCCGCTCCGCCAGCGCTTCCAACAGCTTCGGGGTCGTGAACAGACACTTGATGTCCCGGTGCCGGATGATCGTGACGGCCTGGTCCACCACGTGCTCCTGGTAGAGCCGGGCCATCTGCAACTCGCCCCTCGCAATCAGGCGCTTCACCCAGCGGGGATCGAGGTCAATGAAGTAACACGCCCCGCCCCGGACATTGGCGAGGTGCTCAATCGACAACCGCAGACGCCGCGGCCCGGTCGGCCCCACCATCAACCAGTTCGCGCCCATCGGAAAGAAATCCGGTCCGTAGTGATCGCTGAACTCCGAGTAGTCGGTCTTGTAGTCCTCCCACCCGATGCGCTGCTTCGGCATCCCGGTCGTCCCGCCGGTCTCGAAAACGTTGTAGGGGCGCCCCGCAAAAGCCTCCGGGATGAACCGCGCCGGATCCTCCTTGCGCAACACCTCGTCGTCAAAGCGCCCGAACTTCCGCAGGCCGGCAAAGGACTGCACCTCCTCGACGGGATCGATTCCCAGCAACCGGGCGCGTTCCAGCCAGTACGGACACCCCGTTTCAGGCGAGAAATGCCACCGCACCATTTCCCGCAGGTGCGCCTCGAGCGCCTCCGCAGCTGATTCCACCGCCTTCGCGTCCCGGTCCGGTCCCGTCACAGTGCTCATGCTCGTCACGATCGACCCCGCACACCATCCGGCACGGGCTCCCCATGGCTACACCATTCCCGGCCTCCCGCAAGCTCCCGGGCCCGAATTCCGGAACCACCCCCTGAAGATCGGGCTGAACGGCGATGTGCCGCCCAATCGAGCGCATCTCCCCGTCGAGACGCTTCCACCTTTCTCCCGACATTTTTTTCCGACGGCAATGAAGACATCCGGACCCCTTGTCGTCGAAGGGACTGAACCATCACACCACGTCCCAATGAAACAGCTCACCTTCGTGGCCCTCGGGCTCTGCGCCCTGCTCTACCTCGCGGCGGTGGCCGGAGCCCAGACCCAGGATCCCTTCGCGGCCGACCCGCAGCTCGCGAAGTTTGTCAACCAATCAGTGGAGGACCCCGTCCACCCGGCGCTGATCCGCGTCCAGATCGAATTCATCGAGATGGCGCACGAGCGGCTCACCGAGCTGAGCTTCTTTCACCTGAGCGCGCCGGATTTCCTGATCGGCTGGGACGCGCCG
>CAYPUM010000593.1:0-2297 GCA_964413545.1 uncultured Roseibacillus sp.
CCTTGAAGTTCACCATCCACACCGAGCCGGTCGGGGGGGATGTTTCGAAGCTGCTGCGCTACCACTGCAAATGGCACCGCGACGATTTCAGCGGCTTCGACCGCGAACAACTCGAAACGGACCGCTGGCCGGACTGGCCGGTCCTGAAGGTCGATGGCGCCGCCGGCCGGTTCTGCGGGTTTCAGGCCCACATGTGGAACCCGAACCACAACTGGAGCGGCGAGAGCAGGAAGTATGAAAAGCCGTTTCCCAAGGGCGAAGCCTTCCAACCCGGCGGCCGCCTGCATGGCTTTTACCGCAATGGACCAGCGAAGAACTACTGGTGGGGCGAAGGCGACGAGAAGTTCTTCGTCGACGGCGAGAAGACGCCCTCGACCTTCGGCACGGGCACCGAGGACTACTTCGGCTACGCGTGGGGGACGCCGACCGCCTACGACAGCGCGCTCCAGGCCCAGCCGCGCAACGGCGCCTCGGACGAGATCGGCAAGGCGGTGGACCGCGCCGGGCCGGGCAACATCGGCCACATCACCATGGTCCGCTGGCAGATCCCCGACAACGTGCCCTTCCAGAAGAGCTTCGAGGCGACCGTCGAGAAGTACCATCCCAACGAATGGCCGCTGCTGAACGCCTACACCGCAAGCTGGTACCAAACCGCCGGCACCCGCGACCACTACGGGCCCGTGCCCGCGTCGGAGCGGACCGGCTACTATGTCGCCCCCACCCGCAAGCAACCCGCGAAACTCCAGAACGGCAGATATGAAGCGGAGTATGGCGACTTCATGAAGGTGGTCGGCCAGCCCCGCGGCGCCGTCTCGTCCCAGAAGATGGCGAATTTCGGCAAGGGCTGGAGTCAGGCGGCCCAGCTGCTCTGGAAGTGCGGGCAGGATGGCGACGAGCTGACCCTCTCGTTCACCGCGCAGGAGGCCGGCAGCCTGGTGCGGCTCGGCCTGACCAAGGCGGCCGACTATGGCCGCTTCGAACTCAACCTTGATGGCAAGCCGCTCGGCGGGACCGTCGATCTCTATCACCCCAAGGTGGTCCGCGCGCCCGATATCGAAGTTTCCATGCCGGTCGAAAAGGGCAGGCACACGTTGAAGATCAAGTGTGTGGGCAGGAACCCCGAGAGCAAGGGATTGCTGTTCGGCCTGGATTACCTGCAAGTGCTGTCCGGGGACCAGGCGCAGTCGAACGCCAACGACCCGCGCCCGAACATCGTCTTCTGCATCGCCGACGACTGGGGCTACCACTTTTCCGGCCAGGGCGCCAAGAGGCCGAAGACGCCGACGTTCGACCGCATCGCGGCCGAGGGCATGCTGTTCGAGAACGCCCATGCCGCCGCGCCCTCCTGCACGCCCTCGCGCAACGCGATTCTGACCGGCGCGCACCCGTGGAAGCTGGGGCGCGGCGCGAACCTGTTCAGCCGTTTCCCCGAAGGCTTCGTGACCTTTCCGAACCTGCTCAAGGACAGCGGCTACCACGTCGGCAGCAACGGCAAGTGCTTCGGACCGGGCAAGGTTCCGACGGGCATGCCGCCACCCGGTGGCAAATCCTACGGCAGGCATCAGGACCCCAAGGCGTTCCGGACATTCCTCGACCAGCGGAAACCCGGGCAGCCCTTCTGCTTCTGGTTCGGGTCCCACGACCCGCACCGCGGCTACGACCGGCAACTCACCCGGAAACTGGGCCTCGGGCCCGACGATGTCGAGGTGCCGCCCACCTTCCCCGATGTCGAAGCGGTGCGCTGGGATATCGCGGACTATCATGCCGAAGTCCAGCGCTTCGACACCGATGTCGGCCGGGTGGTCGACATCCTGAAGCAGAACGACCTCCTGGACAACACCCTCATCGTCGTGACCAGCGACCACGGGTGGCCCTTTCCCCGCGGCAAGTGCAACCTCTACGACAGCGGAACCCATGTCCCCCTCGCCGTCATGTGGAAAGGCCGGATCCGGGGCGGCCAGAGGGTCGCCGACTTCGTGAACCTGGCGGACATGGCCCCGACCTTCCTCGAGGCCGCCGGGTTGCCGCCACACGAGCAGATGACGACCCGCAGCTTCCTCGATGTCCTCGAATCCGAGCCGCGGGATGGCCTGCGCGATCCGAAGCGCGACCATCTCTTCACCTTCAAGGAACGGCACTGCCCGAGCCAGTGGGACACCATCGGCGGCTATCCGATGCGTGCGATGCACAGCGCCGACTACCTCTACATCATGAACCTCGAACCGGACTGGTGGCCGGTCGGCACCCGGCTGCCCTCGATCCGCGGCCAGCACTTCTCCGACATCGATCCCGGCCCC
>CAYPUM010000594.1:0-2295 GCA_964413545.1 uncultured Roseibacillus sp.
GACCTCCCCTGCTCTTGTCTGAGGCCGGTTCGTCTCCGGGGCATCGGTTCGACGGAACCAATGGGCCGCGGTTTGTGTATCGTCGGGTGGTGTAGCATCTCAGCAGCCTTCCCAAGAGGGAGAGCGGGCTGATTGGATCTCGTTAGACTCCCCTATCGGCTGCGCACTTCATCCGTCAAGCGGCATGGCAGGGTTTGCCCGGGGAGGTGCGGCGCAAGGCGCCTCTGCTTCCTGGGTAACCTGGGGCCGTTCGGCGGGGATCCGATGAGGTATGAGCGTGAAGGTGCAACACACCTGCAAGGTACATCGCACCGGCGGCGGCCCATCACCAGCCGCGCAAGAAATGGGAAAACCGCCCCTCGAGGCGGCTATTTCCTTCCGGCTCTTCGCTTGTCCTTCAGTCGGGGCGCCGGGATTTGAACCCGGGACCTCTGCAACGCACGGCGCTGGGCTCTCGCTCCGGCGCTACCCTCGCGGTCCTGCACTGCGAGAGGGTCGCGGCGGTGCTCCCCAGGAGCCCGCGTGCCGAACGGCGGCACGCGCAAGAGTGAACGGGCCTCGGCCACCATCAAGCTCGAGGATGGTATCCACGGATATCCCAGCGCCAGGGCTGCACGAGCCTCGAAACAAATAGTCAAAACCAACGGATCGAACTTGACTCAGGTCCAGAGCCGGTACTCAGGCAGCTCGGTGGGAAAGGTCGATGTGGGAGATCAGAGGCAAAGCCAGGAGCACCAGAAGGACCGCGGCCCATCGCCCCGCAGCGGGAGATGCCAACACACCAAGTTGATCGAGTTCACCCACTGGCGGGGGCCACGCTGAGGTCCAGCTGGCAGAAAACAGCGCAGTCGAGCGAATCAGGTCGCCGGAGGCGTAGGTATGACCTGGAGCCGAAGGCCCGAACCGCGATGACCACGAGACGCTTCCCGTGCCCGCAGGAAGAGCCAGGACGCGGCGTAGCACGAAGGCCCTCGTCCCGCTTGCTGCTGGACACGGGCGGTTGAGCTGCGGGCTTCTGCGGACCTTCCTGCGCAGGCGCGCTTGTCTTGGAAACCCGCAGCTTCGGCCGTAACAGGTCGCTCTGGCGCCTCAACAATCACCAGCGTCACCGGCAAAGCGGTTTCGACACAATGCGAGCAGGCCTGGCGCTGGAGCGCAACACTGCCCGGCCCCCGCCCTCCGGCGGGTGCGTACCACGGCGGCACGCGGCTAACCCCGTCAGCGATTCTTGACGCGGCGCCCCCTGGCCACGCCCACGGCCGTCAGGAAGGCGATCACCAGTGCAGCCAGCCCCACCCAGGGCGCGAATAGAGCCTTCGCGTTCATCGGCCTTGTGACACCGCCAACGGGTCGCCGCTGCCCCGGACCCCCCGGGTCCTCTATCTTGCCATCCTCGGTGAGATCGTCATCTCCCAGGCCGCCGTCGGTTAGCACCATCGTGAGCACGTTGTCCCCGTCGTTGTCCCCCAACGGGATCTCGTACCAGTGGCCGCTCGCGTCGCCGGCGGTCGGGCCGTACCGCCAGTACTCGGTGGTGGCGGGCACGTTCTCCGGCAGCGTCAGTGTGACAATGACCTGGGCCCCGGGAGTGACGTCGGTGATGACGAAGCTGAAGAAGCCATACGGGAAGTCGACCGGCGGCCCATCGTCCGGCGATGGATTGCCCACCGCCTCGACGTGGAGGAAGTTGCCGTCGGACGCCTCCAGCGTCACGTACCGCTCGTCCTCGGCGTTGGGCAGGGATGCGACGCGGCCCTGCTCGCGGTCGGGCGTGCCGTCGTCGTTCCCGTCCCCGTCGTTGGGCGCGTCATCCTCGACCGTGTTCAACAACCCGTCCCCGTCCATGTCCCGTAGGGCGTTGGTGAACGTGCAGGTCACCGTCTCGCCCGTCTCCACCCTGATGGTCGCCGTCCGCGTAGCGACGGCTCCGGACGAGTCCTGGCTACCCGTCTCCACGCAGACCACATCGGTGAGGACGGGGGATTTGTCCACCGTCGCGGGATCCGTCTCAGTCGCCGTGTAGGTGCCCGCAGCGACAACAGCAAAGATCCGGCTCTCCCCATGACCGAGGGTGAAAGGGCCGCCGGGGAGATCGGTGGTGAACGTGAAGCCCGTGCCGCCCACCGGGTCGGTCAGCTTCTGGATGACGATGGTACCGCCGGTCACCTCAACCGCCGCGCGGCTCTCGTCATTATCCGGATTGCCGTCGGCCGGCGCGGCGATGATCGCCGTGTTGGTGAAGGTGCCGGCAGCCAGCGGTTCGCTGAGGACACCCGTGATGGTGATCACGCCGCT
>CAYPUM010000595.1:0-2292 GCA_964413545.1 uncultured Roseibacillus sp.
ACCACCAGCCGATGACCGCCATGTTTCACGCCTACGCCGCCCACGAAGCCGGGGGAGAGCTCAAGCCCTTCGAATACGACCCCGGTCCGATCGGGGATGACGACGTCGAGATTGCCGTCCAGCACTGCGGCATCTGCCACAGCGACCTCAGCATGCTGCACGACGACTGGGGGTTCAGCGAGTTCCCGATGGTCCCGGGACACGAAGTGGCCGGCACCGTGGCGGCGGCGGGCCGCAACGTGAAACGCTTCACCGAAGGCCAACGGGTCGGAGTGGGCTGGTTCGCAAAGTCCTGCATGACCTGCGACACCTGCATGCGCGGCGACCATAACCTGTGCGCCGAAGCGCAGGGCATCTTCGGCGCGCCCGGCCGCTACGGGGGCTTCGCCGACCGGGTGCGGATCGACCAGGGCTGGGCGACGGCGCTGCCCGAGGCGCTCGACATCACCAGCGCCGGCCCGATCTTCTGCGGCGGCATCACGGTCTTCAACCCGATCCTCCAGAACGGCGTCAAGCCGACCGACCGGGTGGCGGTGGTCGGCATCGGCGGGCTCGGGCATCTCGCCCTGCAGTTCCTCGACAAGTGGGGTTGCGAGGTCACGGCGTTCTCGAGCCACCCCGACAAGGAACGGGAAGTGCGCGGCCTCGGCGCCGACCATTTCGTCAACTCGCGTGATCCGGAGGCGGTCAAGGCCCTCGCGGGCGCCTTCGACTTCGTCCTCGTCACCGTCAACGTGGCGCTGGACTGGGAGGCCTACATCGAAGCCCTCGCCCCGCGCGGGCGCCTCCATTTCGTCGGCGTCACGCCGGCCGTCAGCTCCGAGATCTTCCCGCTGCTCATAGGGCAGAAATCCATCTCCGCCACGCCCCTCGGCTCCCCCGCCACCATCCGCGCCATGCTTGACTTCGCCGCCCGCCACAACATCGCGCCGGTCGTCGAACACTTCCCGCTCGACAAGGTGAACGACGCCCTGCAGAAACTGCGCGAGGGCAAGCCGCGCTACCGGATCGTGCTGGACGTGTGATACCAGTCCCGCACCTTTTTCGTCAGCGAATCCGTCACGTCCGCGCGGTCCCCGGCGAGGTTGTCCCGTTCTCCCGGGTCGGCGGGGATGTCGTAAAGCTCGGGACGGCTTCCGTCGTAGTCGCAAAGCAGTTTCCACTTGCCGTGACGCACCGCAAGGTCCGGAAGGTCCTTGAATCCGTAGTAGTTCTTCCGGTCGGGCGGGCGGCTGAAGAAGATCGGTTTCCGGCGCGACGCCTTCGACTTGCCGAGGAGCGTATCGAGGAGGTTCTCGCCGTCGTAATCGGCGTCCGCCGGAGGTTCCGCCCCCGCAAGCCCGACAAGCGACGGCACGAGGTCAATCGCCGCGAATACCGATTCCTTGTTGCGCGTCCCGGCAGCCGGCTTCTCCAGAAGGCCGGGCCCCCAGGCGATCAGAGGCGACCTGATCCCGCCTTCGTAAAGATGCGTCTTGTATCCCTTGAACGGGCCCGCCCGTCCGGCGCCCCGCTCGGGACCGTTGTCCGAGCACAACAGAATCAGCGTGTTGGCGCGGAGCTGATCGGCGTCCCTCACGTATCCGAACAGCTTGCCGAGCTGCGCGTCCATCGCCTCGAGAACGGCGAGGTAGAGCCGGCGCTGGCTGCCGTCGCCCCACTTGTCGACCGGCGGCCAGAATGGCGAGTGGACGTCGTCGGGCCACAGGTTGACGTAGAACGGTTTCCCCTGCCGCCGGGCCTGCTCCATGAACCGGATCGCGGCATCGACGAAGCCGGTCGTGATTTCGGAGCGCTGCATCCAGGTGACGGGTCCCCCCAGCCGCTCGGCGTCCGCCCAGATCCGGCCCACCTTTCCATCGGGCCTCTTCGTGAGCGGCAGCAGCTTCGGACCGAGTCCTTCGAAATTGGTCAGGGACTCGTCAAACCCGTATGCCGCGATCTCCGGGGCGCCGGTGACGTCGCGCTGCCCTCCCATGTGCCACTTGCCGAAGTGGCCCGTCGCGTATCCCGCCCTCCGGAGGGTGCCGGCCAGCATGGGCGCTTCCGGGTCCAGCCAGTGCGCCATCCCGCGTTGCTCGTCGACCTTTCGATGGGCCAGGTAGGAGGTGAGCTTCCATCGCTGGGGATAGGTTCCCGTCGAGATCGCCACCCGTGACGGCGAGCAGATGGGCGAGTTGACGTAGAACTGCTCGAACGCGATTCCCTCCGACGCCAGTTGGTCGATGTGCGACGTCATGGCCTCGGTCTTCCCGAAGCACGAGAGATCGCCCCACCCCATATCGTCGATGA
>CAYPUM010000596.1:0-2289 GCA_964413545.1 uncultured Roseibacillus sp.
CCCTGGAAGGCTGTGGCACCCTGGAAGGCTGTGGCACCCTGGAAGGCTGTGGCACTCTGGGAAGCTGTGGCGCCTTGGGAAGCGGCGCTGGAGTCCTTGAAATCCAGAACTCGTCACAGATGAGTCAAGTTTTCCGGCAGCAAGGTTGCCCTGCCTGATGCAGGGTGCAAGATTCAGGATGCAGTCCCGTGTGCCCTGCATCATGCATCCTGCATCATGGTCCGAGGCTTGCCTTGCTGGCCTTTGGTGTAGCGGCGGACGTCGAAGGTGTCGTGTTGTTCGAGGAGTTCGCAGGTGGGGAAGGCGGACTCGAATTCGGGGAAGAAGGTGTCGCCGGGGAGGGATTCGTGGAGACGGGAGACGAGGAGATCGTCGAGGGAGGGAAGGAAGAGGCGATAGATCTCGGCTCCGCCGATGATGAAGACGTGGGGGTCGATGAGAGGGAGGTTAGGGAGGTCGTCCGGAGCATGGATGACGTCGACGCCCTCGTGGTTCCATGATGGGTTTCGCGTGAGGACGATGTTCTGGCGGCGGGGGAGCGGTCTGCCGATGGACTCGAAGGTGACGCGGCCCATGACGACCGGGTGGCCGGTGGTGGTGCGCTTGAAGAAGCGGAGGTCTTCGGGGAGGCGCCATGGCAGGGCGCCGCTTCGTCCGATGAGGCGATCGGGGGTCATGGCGACGATGGCGGTAAGGCGCATGAAGCGAGGAGGGATGTGCGTCGTGCGATGAACGGATCAGATGGAAACCTCGGCCTTGATGTGGGGGTGGGGATCGTAGTTCTCGAGGGTGAAGTCGTCGGAGGTGAAGGAATCGATATCGCGGACGGCGGGGTTGAGGCGCATGACGGGGAGCGGGCGGGGGTCACGGGTGAGTTGGAGGCGGGCTTGATCGAGGTGGTTCGAGTAGAGGTGGAGGTCGCCGAAGGTGTGGATGAAGTCGCGGGGTTCGTAGCCGACCACTTTGGCCACCATGAGGGTGAGAAGAGCGTAGCTGGCAATGTTGAAGGGCACGCCGAGAAAGAGATCGGCGCTGCGCTGGTAGAGCTGGCAGGAGAGGCCGGGGCGATCGCCGGCGGGGTCGTGGACGTAGAACTGGAAGAGGAGATGGCAGGGCGGAAGGGCCATCCGGTCGAGTTGTCCGACGTTCCATGCGCTGATGATATGGCGGCGCGAGTGGGGGTCGCGGCGCAGGGACTCGATGAGGCGCGCCACCTGATCGACGGGAGGACCATGGCCGGTTTGCCATGCCCGCCACTGCTGGCCGTAAATCGGACCGAGGTCGCCGCGTTCGTCCGCCCACTCGTCCCAGATGGTCACCTTGTTCTCCTTGAGGTAAGCGGTGTTGGTCTCGCCCTTCAGGAACCAGAGAAGTTCGTGGATGATCGAGCGGAGGTGGAGCTTCTTGGTGGTGAGACAAGGGAAGCCGGCACGAAGGTCGTATCGGGTCTGCCGGCCGAAGACGGAGCGGGTTCCGGTCCCGGTGCGGTCGGTGCGGACCTCGCCGTGGTCGAGGACGTCGCGGAGGAGATCGAGGTACTGGCGCATGGAGGTTGAGGATTCGGTGTTCGATGTGCGCTCTTCGATGTGCGATGTTTGATGTTTGAAGTTTGAAGTTTGATGAGCGGGATGCGAGGGGGCGTCAATCGTGGTTTCCGCGTGGGGGTTGGCGGAGGGATTTCTTGAGTCCGTGGCGGCGTTTGAGTTCGACTTCGCGGCGGCGTTGGCGGCGGGTTCGGCGGCGTTTCTGGCGGCGGATTTTTTCGAGGCGCTGTTGGCGGGCGGATTCTTCGCCGAGGGTGATTTCTTCGAGTTGGTCGCAGAGTTCGCGGCGGGCGAGGAAGCGGTTGAGGGAGCGGGCGCGTTCGGCGTGGCATTTGACTTCGAGGCCGGAGGGGAGGTGCTTGAGATAGACGCAGGAGCTGGTCTTGTTGATCTTTTGTCCTCCGTGTCCGGTGCCGCGGATGAATTTTTCGGCGAGGTCTTCCTCGCGGATGCCGAGTTTCTCCATGCGTTCCTGCAAGGCGTGTCGTTTTTCGCGGCCGATCATGGGCGGGATGCGGGGTGAGGTTTCTTATCTTCGGTTTTCGGTTTTCGGGGTTCGGGGTCGAGGGGAGGGGTCAGCGGGGGGGGTGTTGTTGACACTGTTGAATGTACTGCCGGACGGCGCGGGTGGTATCGGCGGCGAGTTGGGCGTGGGAGTGTGCGAAGGGGGGGACGAAGGACATCGCCGCTGGTTAAATAGAGGGCTGCATCCGGATCGGAGCCGCGAAGTGACTTGATAAAGGCG
>CAYPUM010000597.1:0-2287 GCA_964413545.1 uncultured Roseibacillus sp.
CAGGCTCAGGCCCTGAGCTGCGTCGAAGGGGGCGAAGTCGGGCGACACCGCTTTCAAAACGATCAACCAGATTTTCAACTTGACCATTCAAGTTGCTAATCTTAAAAGATAAGGCATCCTGACTATTTGATAGCAGGTCTCTTCCCGCCTCCGGAGCGCGTCCGCCCGTAACTGGGGCCGGGCGTGGCGGCTATGGCGGGGTGTTCCACGTCATCAGCCAAGCAAGACATGACCGACAGCACCAATTCCCCGAAAATGGCGGACCTCACCCTCTCGGAGGGATTCGGCATCGGCTACAACTCGCTCCTCGCGGAGGTTCCCGAGGAGATCCGCCTGCAAAACGGAACCCATTTCCTCCTCGCACGCAACGGACGGGGTAAAACGACCCTCCTGAAGACCCTCTCCGGGCTTCTCGCAAAGCGACGCGGCGGTTACCGGACGACCGGGCGCTGCCAGTTCGTCGGGGATGACCTCTCCTTCGACCGCGAGCTTTCGGCCCGTCTGGTCTTTGGTTCCCTCATCCCGCGCAAGCGGCGGAAGGACGCCCTCGCCATGGCCGCGAAGCTCGAACTCGACGTCCGGAAGCCCTTCCGAAAACTCTCCTTCGGCAATCGCAAAAAAGTCGGGCTCGTGGTCGCGGAATTCCGCCTCCGGGACGACGAACCCAACATCATCTTCTACGACGAGCCCTTCACCGGCCTCGACACACCCGCCCGGGAAACCGTCCGCCAGCGCTGGGAGGAAACCCGGGAGGACGTCCTGCGCGTCGTTTCCTGCCACCCGGATTTCGACGCCATGTCGATGCCGAAAGCCCTCCTGATCTCCGACGGGAAGATCTTCCGCGCCGGCGACGGAACCCGCACATGGGCCGACCTCAAGAACCTCCTCAACTAAGCCGTTTCTTCCGCCATGGACCCATTCCGGCTCACTCTCACCACCCTCTTCGCCCGCAAATCGTGGGTGCTCGTCTTCCTGCTCGCGGTCGCGCTGCCAATCGTCCTCCCCTACTTCACACCATGGGAGGCAAACACGAAACTCCTCCAGCCAGCCCGGGCCCAAACCACATGGACCGTCACGTGGCTCGCAGGCGTGCTCTGGACGCTCTCGCAAGCGGCGCGTTTCGGCGACAACAACTCCCGAACCGGGATCGGGGCCTACTTCCGCTCCCAAGGCTGCGGCCCCCTCAAGCAGATCTTCGGCATCTGGAGCGCCGTGATGCTGTTCCTGCTTCCGGTGGTGGCCTGCGCGGTGGTCGTCTGCCTCGCCTTCGCCATGCCGGCCGACTCCGGGGAAGCCTCCATGTGGATCGTCACCAACCTCCAGTTCGCGGTCCTCTTCCTTCTCACCATCGGACCGCTGGCGCTCCTCGGGGTGGGTCTCGCCAGCCGCTTCGGATCCCTCATCGGCTACATCGTCCCCGCCTCCCTGTGCCTCTACGGACTCTACGGCGTCGACTACCTCGGCATGACCGTCAAGATGCGCGACAACCCCGCCCTCGAGTGGGTCTACGCCCTCTCCCCGCAATACCGCCTCGCCGATCTCACCCCCCGCCTCATCTTCAAGATGGGACACCTGCCGGCGACGGATTTCCTCATTTACCTCCTCTATTTCACGATGGTGACCTTCGTCGTCGGGGCCGCCGCCACGCTCTTCTTCAGGACCGAACCCCTCCGCAACTGAATCCCCATGAACGCCCCCCGACGTTTTGCCATCCAGCTCGCATTGCTCCTCGTGGGCGCCGTTGGCTTCGTGGCCCTCGGCGATCACCTGAAGCACGAAGGCAAGCTCGACTTCTTCCCCAACGTCCTCCGGCTGAAGGGAAGCCCCTTCGGAAGAACCATCGCCTTCGCCATGCGCGGACCGGTCGATGTCTTCTGGCATCGCGGAGAGCGCCACGAGCACGACCACGAGCACGAGCACGACGGCCATCACGAACACGGCCCCGAAGGCCCCGAGAGCTGCGGCCACGACGACTGCGAACATCTCTCCGGCCACGACGACGAAACGCCGGATGACTCACCCGCCAATGCCCTCGCCGCCAAGGTGAAGCAACTCGCCGCCGAACACGCCCATCACGAAGAGGAACACCACCACGAGGAGTCCGGGCGAAAACCGATCGAGTTCAACGGACTCCGGCCCTACCTGCTCGATCACATCGACGCCATGCGCAAAGCGTATTACTCGCGCTCCAACCATCACGGCGACACGAGGCTCCACCGCGCCTACATCATGGACGAAACGCAGCGGCGGCTGGCCGGGTCGGGCTTGACGACGGCTCCGGGCGATG
>CAYPUM010000598.1:0-2285 GCA_964413545.1 uncultured Roseibacillus sp.
GGCGATTGGGGCTCGATGTGATGAACCACTTCGGTTCGGCCCAGGACATCGAGTGGGCCATCGCGGACGGCGAGGTGTACCTCCTCCAGTCGCGCGCCATCACGACCCTCGAATCGGCCGAGGCGCATGAGGAGTTGCTGACCATGACGCGCGCGCAGCTTCGTGAGGCGAAGCGCGAGGGACGCGGCGATTGGGCCCGCCACAACATCGCGGAGACCCTGCCCCATCCCACACCGCTGACGTGGGACGTGATACAACGTTTCATGTCGGGCGACGGCGGATTCGGCCGGATGTACCGTGAAGCCGGGTTCGAGCCGGGGCCGGCCGTGTCCCGGGACGGGTTCCTGGACCTCGTCGCGGGGCGGATCTACATGGACTTGTCCCGCGCGCCGGAGATGTTCCTCGAAGGCTATCCCTATGCGTATGACACCGACCTGCTCGCGCGGGATCCCAACGCCTCGCAGGGGCCGCCCACCTTGCCGAGCGGGTCTCTTCGAGAACGGCGCCGCGCCGCCAAGCGGCTGGCGGGCGTTCAGGAGAAGCTCACGAAGCTGGCCCGGAATTACGACCGTGTCCTCGACAACGAGATCGTCCCGGAACTGAGGAAGTGGGTGGCGGAGGAGAAGAAGCGCGACCTGCGGTCGATGAACGCAACGGAATGGCGGAAGCTCTGGGAGGCACGCCGCGAGAAAGCGCTCCAGGACTTCGGCGAAAAACTGATGCTGCCCAGCCTGGTGGCGGCCATGGCGGTGGACGAACTGCGCGCGTTCTGCGCCGAGAGCTTCTGGGAGGAAGAGCCCGGGCCGCTGGCGAACGAGCTGTCCTCCGGCCACGCGCCCGATCAGACGATCCTCGGAACCCAGGGCTTGTGGGAGATCGCACACGGGGAATCGACGGCGGACGAATGGCTGAAGGCCTTCGGCCACCGGGCGCCCGACGAGTTCTGCCTCGCCACCCCCCGCTGGCGCGAGCGCCCGGATGCCGTCGCGACCCTCGCCGCGCATCTCAAGGACGCGGAAAGCCCGCTCGCGCGGCATCACCGTCGAATGGACGAGTGCCGGGAGAGAACCGGCACGCTGCGGAAGACCCTTGACGGCCCCTCGGCGCGCGAGTTCGACAAGCGGCTCTCGCTGGCCCACCGTTACCTGCGCTTCCGCGAAGACGGCAAGTTCCACCTGATGCTCGCCTACGACCTGTTGCGCGACATGGCGCTCGAGGCGGGACGACGTCTGGACATTGGAGAAGATGTCTTCCTGCTGCGCGAAGAGGAACTGTTCGATGCGCTCGTCACCGGGATCGCCCCGCTGCACCTGCTCGAACGCCGGCGCCTGAAGCGCTCCGCCGAAGCGGAGATCGATCTGCCGCACCTCATCACGGAGGACACCATCGCCACGCTCGGCGAACCCGCCGAAATCGAGACCACCGGCACGATCCCGGCCTTCCCGATCAGCGTCGGCATCGCCACCGGTCCGGCGCGGATCATTCTGACGCCCGATGATGCGGGCGACCCCGGCGACGGATACATCCTTGTGTGTCCGAGCACCGATCCGAACTGGACCCCCCTGTTCGCGAGGGCCGCCGGGCTGGTGATCGAGCGCGGCGGCATGCTTTCGCACGGCGCCGTGGTGGCGCGCGAGATGGGCATCCCGGCCGTGGTGTGCGCCGGCGCGACCCGCATGCTGGATGACGGCGAGAGCGTCACCATCGACGGCAATCGCGGCGCCCTGCGACGGCCGGAACACGTGGCTGAAGAAGAATCCCGCCGTGACGCGGCGGGAGAGACCGCCGATCCCCGGGATACCCGGATTCCGGCTTCCTTGATGCCACCGCCCCCCGGGCGGATCGACCGCTTGAACCGGAAGTGGAGGAACGCGGCCCTGCTGGTCTGGGGCCTGTTCTTCGGCTGGATGTTCCTGCTCCCCGGGACATGGCTTTACGACACGGCCGTCGCGTTTCTCGACTTGTTCATGTTGCCCATGGCCGGCGTGCTTGGGCGGCCCGGAACAGTCGCCGCGGTGGCCGTCGCTCTGGGCGCCTTCTCGATCGTGGGCCAGCGGTGGCTCACCAACAACCGCCGCCTGAGCGTGGCCAAGAAACGGGCTGCGTCGCTCCGGAAACAGGCCCTCGAGTTGCCGGGAGGATCGCCGCGCCGGACCGCCCTCGAACGGGCCGCGGCGCCCGTGCAGATGCAACTCCTCAATGCGGCGTTGTATCCGTTGGTCCTGATCCTCGGGCCGATGGTGATGGTCTTCCTCTGGTTCCCGGCCCGGATCGACCCGGCCTCG
>CAYPUM010000599.1:0-2283 GCA_964413545.1 uncultured Roseibacillus sp.
CTGGCTCCCGGCCGGGATGCAACGCAGGGCCGCCTCGATGATCTTCACCCGGTCGGTCTCGAAAAAGGCCTCGGCATACATCGCCCCCACGAATTGTCCGGCATACACGCCGTCACCATAATTCATCAGCCGCCCGAACTTCCCGCCCAGCTCGATGGCCAGTTGCGGCATGCCGGGAGCGATCAGCCCGCTGTAATCGGCCTCGATCTGGTAGTCGATGTCGTCGGCATTGGGATTGAACTCCGGATGGCTCGAATCCGGCGGCGCGATGCCGCTGCGCAGGTTGTTGCGGGCGGTCTCGTTGGCGCACCACAGCCGATACCGCGAGTTCGCGAAGTCGATGCCCGCCTGCCGGATCGAGACGTCCAACCCGTGCTCCTCGAGCGTCTGCAGGAAGGTCATCTCCACGTAGATGTCGTCCTGCCCGAACTGGTTGACCGCACCGGGGCTCCACTTCGGCACGCGCTCGGCGGGCATGATCTCGCCCTTGCACCACCATTCGGTCGGCCCGGCCCAGCCGACGCCGGCCATCTGGCCGATCCAGCCGCCCTTCATCTTGTCGATGTATTCCGCCATCGGCAGGCGCCGGACGTCCCCGCCGGCCCGGGCCTCCCCGGCCGGGACGCTCGCGGCCAGCGCCGCTGCCACCGGCACCATCAATAATCCCATCCCTCCTGTCTTCATCGTCTTCATCGCTGTCTTGTTCTGAATCCTCCGTTCACCCGCGCGCCCCCGTCCGGAACCGGTAACGTGTGGGGAGTCCCCATGGCCGCGCCTCTGGCAAATCCGCACCACGGCACGGACGTTAACGAAAATATCGCCCCTCCACGCTCATCCGGTCATCTGTCGTGCTTCCCTTCACCGCGCGTTCGCTCGGGGAGCCCTCATCGGTCCGGCCTCCGCCTCCCGCGGGAGCCATTTCCGCCGCCAGGCGGGGTAGTCGTTCTCCAACAGGTCATCCGCAAACGGCCCCAACCAGCAATAGCCCGTCCGCCGCTCCCGGCTGATCTTGCCCAACTCGTCATACACCCTGCCCTTTCCGTTGAAATGCCGGCTGCGATGATCCACATCCACGAAGATGGCCTGGTTGACCCGGAGCTTGTCCACGCCCAACGGCCAGCCGTCCAGATCTCCTCCGGGATGGTAGAAGCGCGCCCATTGCGGCGGGGCGTCCGGGTCGTCCACGATCACACAATCGGGCTTTCCGTCGGGCATGACCTTCCGGACCCGATGCTTGCCGGTGATCCTGGCCTTGTCGAACCACTCGACGGCGTTCTCGACCGCCTCGATGACCTCCGGCCCGGGAGAATCGAGCCGCATGAGGAACCTCACGATTCCCACGCTCTCCCCGGCGCACAGCGCGGGGGGGCTCGAACGAACGCGCCCCGCGCGGCTCGAAGGTCTTCGGATCATGCTGCTGACCCCAGACCGTGGGCTTTCCCTCGACGACCATCTGGCACCGCAGGATGCAATCGACGCCCCGCTCGACCGCCGCGGCGGCCCGGGCCCGCCGCCCGGCGTCGACGAAGGCGCAGTCCCGCCCCTTCACCGCCACCTCGTGGAGCACCGTCAGCGCGCCGATCATCGCGCCGTCGTTGAACGTGATCAGCCTCGCATAGTCGCCATACACCGCCCGCGGATGGCTCTGCGCCCAGCCGCCGCAGGGCAACTGCGCGGCGAGCAGATAGTCGACCCCCCGCAGAAAGCCCGCCTTGAAGCGCTCCTCTCCCGTGGCCGTGGCCACGCGGGCCAGATAACGAAGCTGGGGATGGGTCGCGCCGTTGTCCAGCATCGTGTCCGTGAGCCTCTTCTCGCCCCGGATCCGCGCCTTCTCCCGGTCGCCGAACACCCGCCGGTAGTCGATGCTCGGATACCGCTGCGGCCAGCCGCCGTTGTCCCGCTGGTACAGGAGCATGTTGTCGGCCACCCTCACCGCTTCCGCCCCCCGGTCGCGCGCCGGGTCCCGTCCCACCGCGGGAAACGCCCCGCTCACCACGGCCATCATCGCCAACAGACATCGGGACCGTTTCATTTCCGTTTCTCCCCGTATTCCTTGTTCCTGCCGTCCTCCCTGCCGCGCTCTCCCGAATCCTGCATCCGCCCGGCCGGCGCGTGATCGCAGCCGGGGGTCCCCGCCGTCCTCAAACCTCGACCCTCCACCGCCCGCGCATCGGGCGGGTCAAGAGACGGTTGGCCTCGTCGTCGGCGGCAAACTTCTCGGCGACCGGATCCCACTTGAGCTTCCGGCCGAGGGTGGCCGCGATGTAGCCGATCTGGCAGATG
>CAYPUM010000600.1:0-2279 GCA_964413545.1 uncultured Roseibacillus sp.
CTCGGCCCGACCGGGGTGGGGAAAACGGAGCTGTCAAAGGCCCTCGCGGAGTTCCTCTTTGACGACGAAGAGGCGATGGTGCGGATCGACATGTCCGAATACATGGAGAAGCACAGCGTGGCCCGCCTGATCGGCGCCCCGCCGGGATACGTCGGCTACGAGGAGGGCGGCCAACTCAGCGAATACGTCCGGCGCAAGCCCTACTCGGTGGTCCTCTTCGACGAAATCGAGAAGGCCCACCACGACGTCTTCAACGTCCTTCTCCAGGTGCTGGACGACGGCCGCCTCACCGACGGCCACGGCCGCACCGTCGACTTCCGCAACACGGTCGTGATCATGACCTCCAATATCGGAAGCCAGTTCATCATGGACCTCGACAACGCCGAACAGCGCGAGGCCCGCGTCAACGAGTCCCTGCGGACCCACTTCCGCCCCGAGTTCCTCAATCGCATCGACGAAACCATCATCTTCGACCGCCTCACCCGCGAGGAACTCACCGAGATTGTCGGCCTCCAGCTCGAGCGCGTCCGCCGGCGCCTCGCCAAACAGGGGCTCGGACTCGCCTTCACCGCGAAGGCAAGGGAATTCCTGGCCAACCAGGGATACGATCCCGTCTTCGGGGCCCGCCCCCTCAAGCGCGCCATCCAGAAACACCTCCTCGACCCCCTCAGCCTCGAAGTGCTCGAAGGCCGCTTCACTGACGGCGACGTCGTCGAAGCCGGCGTCGAAAACGGGTCAATCGCCTTCGCGAAAACCGCGCCCCGGGAACAAGACCCCTTGCGCGAGTCAGGTTTTGGGGCTGCAACGTCGGTGAACGACGACGGCGACGACTGCGGATGACGGTGAGAAGGCCTCCCAATCGTCCCTCGTCATCGTCGCCGTCATCGTCAACCGGTCCGAGGCTCAGACCCGCTGGAGGCCTTGAAAACGAAATGCGTTCCAAGGCACGCCTCAAGGACTCGCGCCCTTCGAGTTGCAGCCGGTCCATCTCGGCGACGAATCCTGAGGCTGATGCACGCTAATGCGAGGAGCGGGTGTCTTTCACCCGGGCGGTTCGTCGCGGAGCATGCCTCGGAGGCGCCGGTTGATCTGTGCGAGGATCTCCCGGATGCGTTCCGGCGGGAGGCCCTCGAACTGGGCCACCTCCTCGGGTTCGAAACCTTCGAGGAAGTGGAGGGTGAAGATTTCGCGTTCGAGGGCGGGCCAGTTTTGGGCGTTGTCGAGGACGAGGTTGACCAGCTCTGATTCCTCGGCGGCTTCTTCGGGGTTGCCGGCTTTGGAATCGGCCAGTTCGTCTTCGGCGAGGCGTTCGTCGTCGTTCAAGTCGTTTTCGAGGGCCTGATCGGGATCCTCCTCGTCGCTTCGGCGGGCCGCTTCGGGGAAGTCGGCGCGTCGCCGGCGTTCCTCGGACCACTGCCGGCACCGCTCGGCGAGGATGTCGCGCACCAGCCGGTGGAACCAGACCCGGTAGCCGAGGTGAGGTGGCTTGCTTTTCGGATTGCCGAGGCATCGGGCGGCGGCCTCGTCGACGATCTCCATGGGATCGAGAAATCCCCGCGGGACGGCCTGTCCCAGCTCGTGGAAACGCACCCGCCGCCTTGCGTAGCGGAGGAGGGTGGGGTAGTAGCGCTCGAAGAGTTCGTGGATCGCCTCGCCCTTGCTCTGCGGGCCCTTGCCTGCGGCGAGCGGCGGGCCGAATCCCACGAGCGTCACGGAGGGTGTGTCGTCATCCCCCGGCGCGCGCATCCGCTCGAAATGGGATAGGGCGTCGTCCCGAAGCGAGGCGCAGGCGGCCCGCATGCCTTCCACGATGTTGGCGGCGCTCTCGTCCGCTTGGAGGACGGTTTCCGGAAGACGGAGGGTGACGGCAAGAAAATAGTCGCCCGCCGCCTTGGACCGCGAGATCGCCACATGCAGATGCACTTCCTCGGGCGGAATCTCCTGCAGGACCTGCGCCAGCGCCGGCAGTTCCCTTTGCAAGGCCTTGCGCAAAGCGTCGTCCAGTTCGAAGCCGTCGCAAACGACGTTCCATGAAAAGGCGTTCCCGGGCTGCTCCATTTTTCCTTTCCCTGCCATGGTCGAGACTCCGCAATCTGCCACTGAGGAGGGCATTGCGCCAGCCGGAAGTCCTCCCATCCCGCACTTTCGGAACGGATCGATCGCCGGCATTGACGCGTGCCGGTTCCTTTCGGCTTGCGGGCCCTGCCGGTGGGAATAACCTGCTTTCATGCCCACGGTGGTTTCCGAGAGCGCCGCCATCAGCCATGAACTCCTGACCG
>CAYPUM010000601.1:0-2272 GCA_964413545.1 uncultured Roseibacillus sp.
TGGGCCGAGGATGAAGAAGAGGCGGCCGGGCGCCACGGTGACGGAGCCGATGTTGAAGCTGTCAGTCATTTTCCTGCGCGGTGGAGATCTTCTGATAGAGATCGCGGAGGTTGCGGAGGGCCGATTGGAGGAGTTGTTTTTCGTCGGAGGTGAGGTTGCCGGCGGTCTTGGCCTCGAGCATTTCGAGGGCGTCGAGGACGCTGCGGGCGGCGGAAAGGTTCACGGATGGCTCCCCGGTCGCCGGGTGGGGGAGTTGCCCGAGAAAAAGGCCGGCATTCTGGGCCTGCAGGATCACGAAGTCGGTGAAACGGGGATCGGCATCCATGCGGAGGAGGTGGCTGAGAGATCCTGACAGGAGGGCCTGCGGGAGGCCAGCATTGGTTGGGGGGTGTTGCCGGGGAGGACGGCGATTGGTCCTGTTGCCGGATGGAGATTCGGGTTAAGCTGCGGGGCGTCACGGATCCGCTGTCAGGCCGCCATGCATCTGTCGTCCCTTCCGCAGTTCAAGCGCAACGCGATGCGCTTCGAGCATATCGTGCGGATCTTTGCGAAATACGGATTGGCGGAGTGGTTGCGCGAGAGCGATCCGGGTTTTTTGCAGCGCCTGCTGACCAGTGCGGACGGGGAAAGGCTGGCGGGGCGGCCGCGCGCGGAGCGCATCCGGATGGCGCTGGAGGAACTGGGGACGGCTTTCATGAAGCTCGGGCAGATGCTGAGCACGCGGGCGGACCTTGTGGGGGCGGAGATGGCGGGCGAACTTTCGAACCTGCAGGCGCGCACTCCGGCCGATCCGCCGGAGGTGGTGCGCGACACGATTCTGAGCGAACTGGGGCAACCGGTGGACGAGTTGTTCGGGAGCTTCGATGAGGCGCCGCTGGCGTCGGCCTCGATTGCGCAGGTGCATGCGGCGACCCTGTCGGATGGAACGAAGGTGGTGGTGAAGATCCAGCATGCCGGGATCGAGAGCGATGTTTCCAACGACCTCGACATATTGATGGCGTTGGCGGGGTTGGCCGAGCGTCACAGCCGCGAGCTTCGCCTCTATCAGCCCGTCCGCGTCATGACGGAGTTCCGGCGCCGCCTGCTGCGGGAACTGGATTTCAGCCGGGAAGAGCAGAATCTTCTGCAGTTCGGGAAGAACTTCGAGGACGATCCGACGGTGCACATTCCCCGACCGTTTCCTGAACTCTCGGCGAGGCGGGTTTTGACGATGGAACGGATCGCAGGGGTCCGGCTGGCGGACCGTGGCCGGCTTGATGCGGAGGGTTTCGACACGAGGGAACTGGCGCTCCGCGGGGCGAACCTTTTTCTCGAGATGATTTTCCGGGACCGTTTTTTTCATGCCGACCCGCATCCCGGGAACATGCTGGTGCTCGAGGACAACGTGATCGGGTTGCTGGACTGCGGGATGGTGGGTTATCTGGACGAGGTGACCCAGCAGGCCTTCGAGGGTCTCATCGAGGGGTTTCTGCTGCAGGACGGGGAGCTTCTGACCGACTACGCTCTGCTGCTTGGAATGGCGCCGAAGGAACTGGACCGGGAGGACCTGCGGGGCCGCATCGAGGTCTTCGTGCAGGACAACCTGAGCGGTTCGCTGAAGGACATGGATCTCGCGAGGGCGTTGAGAAACCTTGTCGAGATCATCCGGCATTTCCGGATTGTTCTGAAGCCGCCGGTTTCGTTGCTGATCAAGGTTCTCGTGATGCTGGAAGGCACCGGCCGGCTTCTGAACCCCGATTTCAATCTTGCCGAGTTGCTGGAACCCCACTACCGGCGGATGACGCAGCGCCGGCTTTCTCCGAGGAACATCCTGCGGCGGGTTCGGCGAGCCTACCATGACTGGGACAAGGTGCTGCGCACCTTGCCGCGGGATTTGTCGGATCTCGTGCAGCAGGCGCGGCGGGGGACGCTGGACGTGCATCTCGAGCATCGGCGGCTGGACGCGGTGGTGAACCGGCTGGCGTGGGCGCTGCTGACGGCGGCCCTCTTTCTCGGGTCGACGCAGCTTTGGAGCCGCGGCATTCCGCCGTTGCTGTGGGGTGCTTCGGTCCCCGGCGTTTTGGGGACGGTGGTGTCGTTGTATCTTGGTTTCACCCTCCTGCGGTCCATCCACCGCTCGGGGGGGATGGGCCGCGAGGATGAATGACGGGAGGGGCGGATCAACCGATGCGCCGGAGGAGGGCCTTCCGTTGCTGCCTGACGGGAGCGGGGAGTTTGTCACCGATCGTTTCGAGGAACTCCTCCTGGGAGGCGAGTTCGGTCTCCCAGTCGT
>CAYPUM010000602.1:0-2265 GCA_964413545.1 uncultured Roseibacillus sp.
CCCGCCTGGGAACGCCTTGCCTGGGAAGCTCCCGCTTCCCGAACGCAAGCAGTCTTATGCGGGGGTGTCCAAGAGAAATATCGATCATGGGGCCTCCAGCCCTTGCGGCGACGGTGGTCCACAAAATGCGGGACGTACCAGCGAGGGTATCGACGCCGCACTGGAGTCTGCCCCGGCTTGGTCCGATTCGCAGGTCATCCGCACCGGCGCCGACGGCACGAACGCCCCGGACTGGACGTCATACCGCCAGGAGCAGTGGTTCCGCGGCCACCACCGCCCGCACCTGCCGCGCAACACCCCCTGCGGCTAACAGGGTGGTCGCAATCCATGGGCTCCCACGACACGAGAACGTGGGGGTCCGGGAGGCGCGGACGGAGGCGGGCGGCGCTACTTTGGCAGGACCAGATCGGCGATGGCGAGACGCAAGCGATCGATGAAGGCCTCGAGGTCCTTGGCTCCGAGATCCTTGAGCAGGAGGGCGGGCAACTCGGCGGAGCGGAGGTTGTCGAGCACCATGGAGACCATGGCAGGGTCCCATCCGCCGTCCTTTGCCTTGGCATCGGGGATGGCGCCGAGGAGGTCATGGCCCGCCCGTTCGAGGAAGTAGAGGTCCACGAGGTCCTTGGTTTCCGCCCGGCTGAGCAGAGTGGCGAATTTGTTGGCGATGATCTCGCGGGGGGTATCCACCCGGATGCCCTCGATTTCGGCCTTCTCCGCGTCGAGTTGGGGGGCCCGATCGATAACCACGTCCACCAGTTCACTCTCGGCGTCACGAGTCAACTGGAAACGCTGGAATCCCGGGGCGGTTCGGATCGCCTCGTAGCCGGCACCGATCGCCTCGGCAACCCGGTGGATGAGGTTTCGCACTTCGGCGGGCTCCACGTTCTGGGTTGTGAAGAGATCAAGGTCGTAGGAGCGGCGGTGGTCCAGATAGAACAGGCCAAGGGCGCTTCCTCCGGTGAGGAAGTAGCGGGTCTCCCGTGCAAACCAGGCGCGAAGGAAATCACGCTTGAGCGGGGTGCAGGCATTAGAGTCTTCCCAACTCATGTGCGGCGCGGATGAGATATTCCCAAAGGGGGCGCCTGCGTCCCAGGAATGGCGCGATCCGGGGGAAGTTGTCCGCGACCTGGCGCAGGGAGAGAAAGGGCCAGACTTGCTCCACCCGCGCCTCCCGCATGAGCCACGCTGCGATCCTTGGCCAGTCCGGGGACGAAGAATCCGCCAGCTTTTCGCGCACGGAAGCCTCCGACTCGGGGCGGTCCCAAGCGAAATCCAGGTTGTCGGCTGGGAGTGAGGCAGGTTGCGGCATGGCGACGGAAAGCAGTTTACCCTCAAGGGAACCGGTGGTCAACCAGCGGCTGGGTGCACTCGTTGGGGTGCGGGATTACGCAACGAGCCGGGACAGATCGACCATTCACCACGTTGGAGCGCATGGTCAGTGCGCTGCAAAGGCGTCGCCGGCCAAAATGGGGACGGGGGTTTTCTTCCCGTGCCAGTGGCTTGAGCGGTTCGGCCGGCCGGCCGCGGTGAGGTGAAGCTTGCTGTGGTTACGTGTTACGTGGCGCGGCGCGGAATCATTTGCGCTTTTGCGCGGAATCGATCTTGCAGGCCGGGTGCGGACGGGCGACACTCGGCCCCACGATGAGCCGGCATTTCGATCGCGGCGTCATCGGGTTCTTTTCCCTCATCTCCCAGGAGATCGCCAACCGGCGGATCGAGGGGATCATGCACTATCTGCAGGGCAGCCCGGGACTCCGCCTGCGCGATTTTCGCGTCTTCGGAGATGTGGAAACCGGCGACGAGGCGCCGCCACCCCCATGGCAGGGAGAGGCCGACGGCGTGATCGTATGCCTCGGCATTTCTGCCGACGAGACAACGGACCAGATGTCCCGCTGGCTTCAACGGGGACAAGCGCCGGTCGTGAGCCTGGTGCGCGAATGGGTTCACCCCGGGATCCCGGTCGTATGCACCGACAGCGACGCAGTGATGCGGCTGGCCGCCGAGTATCTCGCGGGGAAAGGCCATCGTCATTTCGCCTTCGTCGGCGAAGCGGTTGCCCCGCTGGACAGCGCACGTCGTTTCGAGGTGTTTCAACATCGGCTCGAGGACTTTGGTCATCGAGCCCTCCGTTGCGACCTGAGCTTTCGCCCCGTAGTGGGGATCGGGAACGATGAACGTGTGCAACGCGAAGCCGGTCTGGTTGGGTTTCTCAGGAAAGCTCCCAAGCCGCTGGGGCTGTTCGCCATGTCGGATTACCACGCGCGG
>CAYPUM010000603.1:0-2262 GCA_964413545.1 uncultured Roseibacillus sp.
AACCGGAACATAATCCCCCTCGAGTGAGGGTTGCTGAAATTAGAGAAATCGACTATTGGTTGGCATATTTCACGGAAATATGCCGGCGTCCTATGCAAGAATCCTGCCACGACCTGAGGAATCGTTCTTTCTCTTTGGGCCGCGGGGCACGGGGAAGTCGACGTGGATCGCGCGCCACTTCAGGGAAGCGGCGAACTACGATTTGCTGGACACGGCGGAAGCGCTGCGGCTGGAGCGCGAACCGGATCTGCTGAGCCGCGAACCGGAGTTGGTGCCGCGGGAGTCCTGGGTGGTGATCGACGAGGTGCAGAAGGTGCCAGCTGCACTTCTGGCGCACGCACGACGGTGCGGAGGTCGATTTCGTCATCGAACGTGAGGACGGATTCACGGCCCTCGAGGTCAAGGCGGCCCCGGAGTGGCGGGCGCGCGACGGGCGCGGGCTCAACCGGCTGCGCGACGAGATGAAGCCCCGCGACGTCCGGCTGTTCGGGGTATTCCGCGGGAAACGCCCCGCCCGCTTCGGGGAGGTCGAGGTCCTGCCGGTTGCAGAATTCCTGCAGCGACTGTGGGCGGGCGCCATCTGTTAACCGCGGCTTGCCTCCTCGATCCGGGGAAGCTAAGAGGATACATGGCAAGGGGATTCGAGATGAACCTCGAACGCCGCATGGCGCTCGAGGCGCTCGGCAAGGACCTCGCGCGCCGGGCCAAGTCGCGCTGCGAACTGACCCACGCCGCCGGCGTCCCGCTTCGGATCTACGAGGTCCCTCCGGCGCCCCCCGATCCGGAGTTCGACCGTTGTCTCCTGATCAGCGAGCCGGCTCTCGCCCAGGTCCGGAACCCCTCCACCCTGCGCCCCGAGGAGTGGCACCACCTCGCGGACCTCGTCTGGTCCGACCTCCCGGCAGCGCAGGTCATGAGCGTCCGCATCCTGCGCCAACTCGCCGAAACCGAACCCTGGGCCCAGCGGCTCATCGAGGAAACCTACCTCGACCCCGACATCGAATCATGGGCCGCCGCCGCCGATCTCGGGGAGTGATCAGGCCTTCCCCGCTGCCTTCCCCCCTCCCTCGCACAGCGCCACGGCGTTGGCGGCGGCATGGAGCCTCGCATGGGCAAGGCTGATCTTGACCTCCCGGACACCCCGTTCCCCTGCAAACTCCCTCCCCCGGCCGTGGAGAACCAGCCGGGGCGCCCCGGACGCCCCGCGCACCACCTCCATGTCGAGCCACCCCACCTCCCGCCCGATCCCCGTCCCGAGCGCCTTCGAGACGGCCTCCTTGGCCGCCCAGCGCGCCGCGTAGTGCCTCGCGGGATGCCGTTGGGCGTCGCAGTAGTCCCGCTCGCCGCGCGTGAAGACCCGCCCGAGAAAGCGCTCCCCGAATTCCGACACCGCCGCCTCGATGCGTTCGACCTCGATGATGTCGATGCCGATCCCGAAAACCCTCATGCCCGCTCCGGGTGGTAGTCGCGCATCAGGTGCTTCATCTCGTGCACCGCCTGCCTCATCCCGACACTCAGCGCGCGGGACACGATGCTGTGCCCGATATTGAGTTCCGCAAGATGCGGCACGAAATGGAGCTGCGAGATGTTCTGATAGTTGATCCCGTGGCCGGCATTGACCTGAATTCCCGCCTCGTGACCGGCCACCGCGGCTTCCATCAGCCGCTCCAGCTCCACCCGGTGCTCCTCGCCCACCGCGTTGGCGAAGCAGCCCGTGTGCAACTCGATCATGTCCGTCCCGGCCGCCTTGCTCGCCTCGACCTGCCCGACTTCGGGGTCGATGAACAGGCTGACCCGGACGCCCGCCTCCCGCAGGGTGCGCACCGCCGGCCGGAGAGCCTCGACCTGATCCACAACGCCCAGCCCCCCCTCGGTCGTGACCTCCTGCCGGTTCTCGGGAACCAGACAGACGAATTCCGGCTTCAGCCGCAAGGCAAGATCCAACATCTCGGGCGTGTTCGCCATCTCGAGATTCAGCGGCAGCCGGCAGCCTTCCTTGATGACGAAAACATCCCCCTCCTGAATGTGCCGCCGGTCCCCCCGGACGTGCATCGTGATGGAATCCGCCCCCCCGTCCCGCGCTTCCAGTGAAGCCTGCAACGGACACGGCTCCGCATTCGGCGATTCCGGCATGGTCGCATACCGCGCCTGCCGCAGGGTCGCCACGTGGTCAATGTTCACTCCCAACAGCAATCCCATCGCGCCGCTGAGGGAGGGGGCTGCCCAATCCTGGGCCAGCAGATCAGGCATGGCTATCAACAC
>CAYPUM010000604.1:0-2250 GCA_964413545.1 uncultured Roseibacillus sp.
TGCCGGACTGGCCGCGTGCGGCGGCTTCTCCTACGGCGATGTGCTGGGCGCCGGCGAAGGCTGGGCCTACCGCTGGCACGGGATGGACCTCACGGTGAAGGCCGGCGAGAGCGCCGGGCGAGGCGTCGCCCTGATGGAGTACACGACCCGGCAGGGCGAGGAGCCGCCCGATCGGCCCATCCTGATCGGGCCCGAGGGAGTCATCGAGCGGGAATCCACCTGTCCGAACTTCAGCGACTCGGGCGACATCCGCCGGGCGGTGGAATTCATCCGGACCCACGCCTGCGAGGGAATCAACGTCAATGACGTGGTGCGCCACTCGGCGGTCGCGCGCCGCACCCTCGAGAAGCTGTTCGCCAAGCGCCTTGGTCGCTCACCGGCGCAGGAAATCCGGCAGGTCCGGCTTGAGCGCGTCAAGCGGCTGCTCGTCGAGACCGACATGTCGATCACCCAGATTTCGCTGCTGACCGGATTCCGGGAACACGCCCGGTTGACCGCCTTTTTCCGCCAGTACACCGGCCTCTCGCCCAGCGCCTTCCGCAGGCGGGAGCAGCGGTAGCGCGCATGGACAGGAACGATTCCCGGACACCCCTGCGGCGGGGGTTTGGTGGGTGTCGGGAACGCCGTGCGATCAGCTCGTGCGGTTCGATTATGACCCGGCTCTGTTGGACAATGATGGCGATCAACCCGTCCGGCTCCCCGCGCATCGGGGCCAGCGATTCAGCGCTCAGCGGGGGAATCGCAGACACCGGGAATCGCAGACACCCACGGTGCCGGCCCGGTTTTCTTCCGGCGGGCCGTGCCCCGCTGAACGGGCAGGCCCCCCCGTTCTTCGTTTCAGTTCACCGGGACAACGCGTCTTTCTGCCCGTTTTTCCTCCAGTCCCAACGGGACGGCTCATACCAGCCCGGGACGCCAATCCCGGGTCAATGGGCAGGAAAAAGGGACACCGTCGATGACATCCCTCTGTTCATCAAGTCCGTGAGCACCACACAGAATCACTCACCTCATCAGTCCCCTTTGTCCTCTGCAGAGATCAGGCAGAAGGACTAATGAGGCTTGCCTCGCTGGTTGCTGGCGAAGGATTTCCAGGCTTGGTCGATGTTGGCGGTGGGGAAGTCGCCGTGGTGGAGGAGGATGAGGTATCGCAGGGCGAGGGTGCGGCCCTTTTGGAGGGTGTAGTCGCCGAGGCGGGGGTTCTTCTTCTTTTCGAAGTGGTGTTGGCCGAACGGGTTGGCGGCGAGGAGGCCGTAGTCGCGGGCGTGCCACCATGCGGGGTGGCGGAGGTTGCCGGGGTGGTCGAGGATGGCGACCACGACGGGTTCGCCGTTGGGGTCGGGGCCGTGGTAGGCAACCCACTTGGCGCGCTTGCCCCAGACCTGCTCGTCGGTGAGGTTTTCGCTGTTGCGGATATGGCCTTTGGCGACCTTGCCCTTGAGGCGGAGGGTGGGCGCGAGGCGGAGGGCGAAGCTGCCCTCCTTGGTATCGCCGAAGAGCACATCCGAGTCGACAGGCGTCAAGGCGGAGGCGACTTCGATGCTCCGCCGCGTGTCGTCGACCCGGAAGGCGTATGTCCGGCGTTCCCGGAGAACGGGTTTGTTGCCGGCGGTCCATTCGAGGAGGACCGTGAAGGACGCCTTGTTGGAGCCCGCCGGGGGGTCGGGGAGGGCGGCAAATTTCTTGTGGACGATCCGGCAGTCCTTCTTGTGCCAGAAATCGTGGCCGTTGACGAGGCCGTGGGTGAACCAGCAGGAGAGGTGATGGGGGTGGTCGCTGGCCTCCCCGGGGACGTTCTTCTTGAAGGGGAAGTGGCGGGTGAGGGCCGCGCCGGAAGGGCCGATCAGGGGGTAAAGGCACGGAACGCGGGTGTCGGAGCGGTATTCGGTGAAGAGCTTCCCGTCGACGAGCACCTCGAGGTTGTGCCCGGAGCGTCTGAACTCGAGGGCGGCATGGAGGGGGAGGCTCAGCAGGAGCGGCAGGGCGAAGAGTCGGTTCCTCATGGTCATGAGTTTACGGCCGTGGCGGTCCGCCTGTTTCGCGGCTTGGAGCGGAAGATCCCGGAAAACGGCGCCGGCGGGAATAATTGGGGGGCGCCGAAACTCAAAACTGTGCGAAGGTGAACACGATGACGGAATTCGAGGAACTCGTGGACGCGCACTACCAGCCCTTGTACCGGTTTGCCTTCTCGCTGGCGAAGAATCCGGACCGGGCGGCGGACCTCGTGCAGCAGACCTTCGTGGTCTGGGCTCA
>CAYPUM010000605.1:0-2235 GCA_964413545.1 uncultured Roseibacillus sp.
GGACCGCGGCAAGGCGAAGACGTGGCTGTTCACGACGCTTTATCGCGAGCACCTGAGCCATGCGCGGCGGGAGACGCGCTATCCCGAGCGCGATTTCGCGGAAGCCGAGGACGAACTTCCGGCGGAGGAGCCCTCCGCGGGCCGCCAAATGGATGCCCGCCGGGCGGTGGAACTGCTTGGCGAGCTCGATGAAACCTTCCGGGCGCCGCTGACGCTCTTCTACCTCCAGCAACACAGTTACAAGGAGATTGCGGGCATCCTGGACATCCCGATCGGAACCGTGATGTCGCGGATCTCCCGCGGGAAGGACCAACTGCGGCGTCGAATGTCGGATGAGGCGGCCGGCAGGCCGCAGAAGGTGGTCGATTTCAACTCCCAAACGAAGAGAAAAAGCCATGGATAAGGAACAAGCCCGATTCATTCTTCAGAGCTTCCGCCCGGACGGGGCCGACGCCCGGAATCCGGATTTTGCGGAAGCCCTTGCAGCGGCGGCCGAGGACCGCGAACTGTCGGCGTGGTTGGCCGGGGAGCGGGCGCAGGATGCCGCGTTTGCAGCGGCACTGGCCCGAATTCCGCTTCCGGAAGGCTTGCGTGAGACCATCTTGAGCGTGTTGCAGGGCGAGTCGGTGGTCCCCGAGGACAGGAACCTCGACGGGTTGATGGTCCGGTCGCTGGCTGCGATTCAGCCGCCGCCCGGGTTGCGGGAGCAGATTCTCAATGCCATGGAGGCCGAGCGCGGGGACGGGACGGACCTTCGGAAGGCGCCGCGCCGCGTGTGGGGTTGGCTCAATTCTGCGGCGGTGGCGGCGGCGGTGGTTCTCGGGGCGTTCGTGGCTCTCGAGGTGACCCGTCGCGGGGGAGAAGGAGATTCCGGGGGGCGCCTGACGCATCTCAGCAAGCGGACCATCGAGAGGAGCGCGATCCGCCTCGTGTCCAGCGACTTCAAACTGGATTTCAAGGAGAAGCGGCCGGAGGCGCTGGTCTCCTATCTTGACGGCCGGCATGTTCCGGTTCCGCCGGTGGAGGACCTTCCGCCGGAGCTGGCGGGGGCGGTCCCGGTGGGCTGCAAGGTTCTGCAGATCGGCAGGAAGACGGCCTCCATGATCTGTTTCGACAAAAAAGGGCTCGGCGTGGTCCACCTTGTGGTGGTGCGCCGCGAAGACCTCGATGAGATGCTCCCGGATCTCGACAAGGCGGGGGAGGATTGCTGGCAATGTCCGAAGAGCGCGGTGTCGGTGGCCTCCTGGCAGAAGGGGGAACGCGCCTATTTCCTTCTCGGGAAGGTCCCTCCGGAGAAGCTCAGGGAGATCCTGCACTCCTGACGAGGCGCGCCTGACGCCCGGAGTCACAGGACGCCCTGATCGAGCATGGCGTCGACCACCTTGAGGAATCCCGCGATGTTGGCGCCCGCCACGTAATTACCATGCATACCGTATTTTTCGGCGGTTTCGTGGCAGGTGGCGTGGATTTTGCACATGATCTGCCGGAGGCGCTGGTCGACTTCCTCGCGCGGCCAGCTGAGGCGCATGCTGTTCTGGGCCATTTCGAGTCCGGAGACGGCCACGCCGCCGGCGTTGGCGGCCTTGCCGGGGCCGAAGAGGACGCCCTCCGCCTCGAAGTGGTCGAGGCCCTCGGGGGTGGTGGGCATGTTGGCGCCCTCGCACACCATGCGCACCCCGTTTTCGACGAGGTTGCGGGCGTCGGCGCGGTTGATTTCGTTTTCGGTGGCGCACGGGAAGGCGCACTCGGCGGGGTGCGTCCAGAGCGGGTTGTGGCCGAGTTGGGGATCGACCGGGGTATGGACGGCCCCGGGGAATTGTTCTTGGTATTCGGAGATGCGTCCGCGGCGGACGTTCTTGAGCTCCTTGATGAAGGCGAGTTTTTCCCGGTCGATGCCGTCCTTGTCGTAGATGGCGCCGCTGGAATCCGAGCAGGTCACGGGGACGGCGCCGAGATCGAGGAGTTTTTCGAGGGTGAACTGCGCGACGTTGCCGGATCCTGAGACCAGGCAGCGCCGCCCATCGAGGCTCTCGCCTCGGGCGTGCAGCATTTCGGCGGCGAAATAGACCACGCCGTATCCGGTGGCTTCGGGCCGGATCAGGGAGCCTCCCCAGTTCAGGCTCTTGCCGGTGAGGACGCCGGTGAATTCGTTGCGGATCTTCTTGTAGGTTCCGAAGAGGAAACCGATCTCGCGCGCGCCCACCCCGATGTCGCCGGCCGGGACGTCGGTGTCGG
>CAYPUM010000606.1:0-2233 GCA_964413545.1 uncultured Roseibacillus sp.
ATTCGGCCCGTGGGAGGCGGGAATGGTCCCCTGACGGGCTGGTTCCCTGAGCGGATGACGCGGTTCACCAATCGTGCCAATCGTGGTTTCTGGCAGCATCCGCCTTCACTCTGCGAGATTTCGTCTTCGCTCATCGGGCTTAGGCGGACAAGTCGGCGGGGCAGGCAAGGAGGTGGGGGGCCGTTGTGAGACGCGAGACACGGAGATGGAACCGGGAGAGAAAACCCCGTAACTTTGGCATGGCCCGCGGGTTGAATTCGTGGCATCTGGGAGGACATGAAGAATGGTGTTTTGATTGTGCTGGCGGCGCTCATGGTTGGGGGCGCGGTGGGGTATCTGGCGGGTTCGGGCGGGCTGGGCCGGGAGGAGTCCAAGGAAACGGCGGTGCGGCCCGGGAAGGGTGGGGGCAAGCCGTTCGGGGGCGGGTTGGGGGTGGGGCCGGTTTCGCCGCGGTCCGGGAGCGGGGGTGAGGCGAAGCTGCGGGAGATCCTTGGCGAGCCGGGGCAGACGAACCGGATTCTCAGTCTTTTGGAGTATTATGCGGAGCTTGATCCTTCGCGATTTGCGGAGGAGGTGAAGAATCTCGAGGGGCTACCGATGTCGCAGCGGATGCTGGCCATGAACCTGCTTTTTGCGAGGTGGGCGGAGGTCGATCCGGAGGGTGCGTTGGAGGAGAGCCGGAAGGTGGGATTTCCCGAGATGTTCATGGCACGGGCGGGCGTGCTGCAAGGGTGGGCGGCATCTGATCCAAAGACGCTGGCGCGGGAGTATGCCGAGAATCCGAGTCGTTTTCGCATGGGCCGGCGGGGCGGGCGGGAGGCCGTGAACGTCATTGCGAGCGAGTGGGCGAAGCAGAATCCAGCGGCCGCGCTGGAGTGGGCCCGTTCGCTCGATGGCGGGGAGGCCGGTCGTGCCATCGAGGGGGTTTTTCAGGAAGTGTCGCAACAGGACCCGAAGAGGGCGCTGGAACTGGCGGCGGGACTGGCGGGTGAGGAGCGGCTTGAGGCCTATCGATCCATCGCGGAGGCATGGGCGGTGCAGGATTGGGATGCCACTGCGAGTTGGCTGAGTTCGCTGACCGGGGAGGAACAGGCGGCGGCTTGGGCGGAGGCGGTGGAGAGCCTTGCGAGTGTTGACCCGCAGCGTGCGGCAAATGAGGCGTTGAAGCTTCCGGCGGGCGAGCAGCGCGAGAGCTTGGTGGCGGAAGTTTCGAGAGAATGGGCGAGGGAGGATGCCGCCGCCGCGCTCGAGTGGCTGACGACGCAGGGAGGCGAGGAAGCGCAGGAGGAGGGAGTGGGACGGGTGGTGGCGCAGCTCACGAGGGAGAATCCGGAGGCGGCCCGCGATTGGATCGAGGGGGAGCCAATCGGGGAGGTCCGCGACAATGCGGTGCGCGGATACATCATGAGCAGCCGCGGCGAGGCCCCGGCCGAGAGCGTGGCTCTCGCGGAGACGATTTCGGACACGGAGGCCCGCGAGCGCCTTGTCGAGCGGGTCGTCTACCGGTGGATCCGCGACGATGCCGAAGCGGCCTCGAGTTACATCCAATCGTCTGCGACGCTGAGCGAAGAACGGAAGGAGAGACTTCTGGAGGCGGCGGAGTCGGGCGGCGAGGGCGGGGGAGGTTTTCGCGGGGGGCGCTGAGGTCCGGGGTCCGCAGGGGTCCGGAGGGGTGCCGTGGCGTTTGACATCGGAAGCGATCGCTTTCAGGGTTTTGGGAGGATGTCGATTGAGGGGGAGAGGTATGCGATTGCGCGCATCGACCTGCCGGCAGCGGGGACGCACGGCTGGCAGGTGCGGTTGCAGCGGCGGGGGGTCAAGTATGCGAAGTATTTTTCGGATCGGGGGCATGGCGGGCCGGGGCGGGCCTTCGAGGCGGCGCGGCGATGGCGCGACCGGCTATTGAGGCGGCTTGATTCGGAGGAAGCGGTTCGGGTTTGCCGGCGGTCGGCGCGGAACAGTTCCGGGGTGGTGGGAGTGTCGAAAGTCACGGTGCTGGCGACCAACGGCATGGCGTACCGGTTCTGGCAGGCCACATGGTCGCCCGAGCCCGGCAAACGCCGGTGTGTGAAGTTCTCCATCCGGCGCTACGGCAATCGTCGAGCCTTTGAAATGGCGGTCGAGGCCCGGCAGCGCGGGGCCGGTTTGATTGACGATTCGTAATTCTTTGGTCGCCGCTGGCTGCTGTTTTTCCGCTTGCGAAAATGTGCCGGGTAGAGCTTAGGGCCTTTGA
>CAYPUM010000607.1:0-2229 GCA_964413545.1 uncultured Roseibacillus sp.
CGCACCCGGAGCCGCATTGAGGAGTGCGAGCCAACCTGCTGTGAGAAGAGAGAGACGCTTCATGGGCAGGCAATACGCCCCGCACATGGGCCGGATTTCAAGAAATCCCCGGAGCGTTCACGGGATCGGCGAGATCGTCCGGACCCCGTTCGAGAGAATGAAGAGGCCCGAGTCGAGGAGGTCGTCATTCACGTCGCCGACCACCAACCGGACCCGGTGGGACTCGTTCGGCGAGACAAATGCATGGACGCGGAGCCGGATCGTCATTCCGTCGTATTCGACCTGGGCTCCCTCGTTTCCCGGCGCGACGTTTGGCGCGATGTCGATATCGTCGTCGAGATACAGATGCTCGTTGGCGGGCATCACCGCATTCACCGAACTCACTGACACGATGGCCGAGCAGTCCGGCACGAACGAGGACGGCACTCCATCGACGGTCACAAGGAAGGCGTCGTTGAAGTTTCCCACGTAGTTGTCGTATTCCTCCGATCCGAACTGATAGACGATTTCGAGCTGGGACTCGGGGCAGAACACGTCAAACTCGAGAACCGCGGCATCGAGGGTTCTGTAGCCATCCACGAGGGCGTCGAGGGCGGCGTCTCCCGGTTCCTCGAAATTGGGGAACCCGATCACGAGATTCTCGTCGCTGCTCTCGGACACGTCCCCGCCGTTCCAGAGGACGGCCGCCCCCGAGGTCAGAACCGCTCCGGAGTCGATTTCGAGCCCGGAGTCGAGGCCGCCTGCGAACAGCCCCGACGACGGTTCCACCCCGGTGAATGAAGGCGCCGAGGCGGTCGCGGTGTCCTCGTCGACAATCTCCGCCACGAGCATTTGCGCGAAGTCCGGCATCCCCGGGGTCGTGACGCGGAGATGCAGATCGCGCGGGTAGCTTGCCGCCCCTTCCGTGTCCCGGGCCCTGATCCGGAGGACGTGACTGCCCGGTTTCCAGTTCGCGGTGTTGATCGTGAGCGAATCGAAGGGCGCCTCGCCGTTCGACGCCGAGGCCAGAGTGACGACGTTCCACGCCTCCAGTTGCACGAGGTCGGCGGCGCCGTCCGCGTCGGAGACTGTGCAGGTGATCACGACGTCGTCGCCCTGCTCGACGGTGAGCCCGTCGTCGGGCGAAATGATGGCCAGTTCCGGCCGGGCGTTGCCGCCCGTGACGACCACCGCGAATGCTTCGGGAGATTCGCCGGTCGCTCCGTGGGAGTCGTAGGCCATGGCCGTGATGTTATGCGTTCCGCGAAGCAGCGTGTAGGTTTCTCCGTCGGGCCCCAGAATCAGGTTTCCGAAGGGCGCTTCGAAATCGGTCCCGATCAGGACGCCATTGTCGAAGAACTCGACGCGCTGGACCTCCCCGTCGGGGTCGGAAACCTCCGTCTCGAAGAGGGCCGCTTGTCCGGTCGGGGACGGACTGCGGGGGCCGTCGATGATCGCCACCGTGGGGGCCGCATTTTCGACGACCGGCACGAGGCGGGTGGCGGTGGCGAGGAGCTCTCCCGACGGGCTCACCACGGCTGTCTGCACCTCATACTGCCCCGGCGCATCAGGGAGCCAGATCGCGCTGCCCCGGACGAACTTGATTCCGTCGATCTCGGCAAAATCGGTAATGGTGCCGATGATCTCCCAGTCTTCTCCGCTGCCGAAAGGCCGTTTGTATAGGCGGATCTTCCCCGGAAGCTCGTCGAAACCACCGAGGTCGAACGAGAAACAGACCCCGGCCTTGAGGCACAACTCCGTTGCCTGTTCGGGCAGGAGCAAAAAGCTCTCTCCGAAGGAGTCGGCATACTCCCGGGCGCGGTAGAATCCGCGCCCCTGCAGGCGGGGGAGATCGTAGCCCGCCACGCTGCCGGTGCCCGTTTCAATCATCCATGTTCCGGACCAGGCGCCCAGATCGTCGCTCGTTTCCACGATGTAGTTGAAGCCGGTCCGCGTCGGCCAGGTAATCCGGAAGTTCCCGGAGGAGCCCGACATGGTGGCCCCGCCGGCTTCGGATGCCGTGGCCAGCAACCCGACCGCCACGATGGACCCGAACGCTCTCATTTTCCGTAGATCCGCTGCGATGCGGTCATTGGTGAATAATACCTGCTTTTTGCGCTAATGAAACCCAGACTGTCGGTCCCGCAAGAAATCTTCCGCTGTCCCGGTCCGCCGGGGTTCCACGGATCGTTTTAGCGGTGTCGCCCGGCTCCGCCCCCTTCGACGCAGCTCAGGGCCTGAGCCTGTCGA
>CAYPUM010000608.1:0-2228 GCA_964413545.1 uncultured Roseibacillus sp.
ACTCGGCCGTCGGGGGCCTCAGCAACCTCCGGCGGCCATTTTTTTGCCCTGAATCGGGATTTCTCAGCCGAAGAGTTCGAAGATCTCGCTGTCGCTGAGGCTCGTGGCGGCCGGTGGGGGTTCGGCATCGAGGGTGGCCTCGAAGAGCTGCCTTTTGCGTTCCTGCAAGGCGAGGATCTTTTCCTCGACCGTGTCCCGCGCGATGAGCTTGTAGGAGGTCACCACCCGTCGTTGGCCGATCCGGTGGGCGCGGTCGGTAGCCTGGGCTTCCACGGCCGGGTTCCACCACGGGTCGATATGGATCACGGTGTCCGCGCCGGTCAGGTTCAAACCGACTCCCCCCGCCTTCAGGCTGATCAGGAAGACCGGGATTTCCGGGGAGTTTTGGAAGCGGGCCACCACCTCGCCCCGCCGCCGGGTCTGGCCGTCGAGGTAGCAATACGCGTGACCACGCTCCGACAGCACCGGCACGATCGCCTGCAACATCCGGACGAACTGGCTGAAAACGAGCACGCGGTGCCCGCCGGCCACCGCCTCGGCAAGCAGTCCGTCCAGTTCCTCCATCTTGGCGGAGGCTTCGCGGTCCTCGACGCCGGGGAGGTCCAGCAGGCGCAGGTCGCAACAGGCTTGGCGGAGCCGCAGGAGGGCCGTCAAGGCCAGCATGCGCTTGCGGCCGCCCTCGGCCTCGTCGACGAGGGCGCGGCTTTCCCGGAGGATCGCCTCGTAGACCTTCCGCTGTCCCGGGGAGAGATCGCAATAGCGGACCTGCTCGATCCTCTCCGGGAGGTCGTTGGCCACCTCTCGCTTCAGTCGCCGCCGGACCACCGGCTTCAACCGCCGCGTCAGCCGCCGCTGCAGTTCCGGCGCCTCGCCCCGCGCCAGCGGCTTCTCGAACCGCTCAAGGAACTCCCGCCGCCTCCCGAGATACCCCGGCATCACGAAATGCATGATCGACCACAGATCCCTCACCGAGTTCTCGATCGGGGTGCCGGTCAGGGCGAAACGATGCCGCGCCTCGAGCCGGAAGGCCGCCTTCGCGACCTGCGCCTCCGGATTCTTGATCTGCTGGGCCTCGTCCAGCACCACCGCCTCGAACCGCCGGCCGTGGTAGTGCTTCGCGTCGAGCCGGAGCAGGGCGTAGCTCGTCACGACGAGGTCGGCCTCGCGGCTCGCGGCGTGCTGCTCCCCGCGGTGGCCCCCATGAATCGCAACCGCTTTCAGTTCCGGGACGAAGCGTTCCGCTTCCGCCAGCCAGTTCTCGATCAGCGAGGTCGGGCACACCACCAGCGACTGTCCGCCCCGGGCCTTCAGGAAGGCGAGCGCCTGCACGGTCTTCCCGAGGCCCATGTCGTCCGCCAGCACGCCGCCCATCCCGAGTTCCGCCAACCGCCACATCCAGGCCGCCCCCTCGCGCTGGTACGGCCGCAGAACGGAATCCAGCGGCCCGAGCTTCTCGCAGAACTCCGCCTCCCCGGCGGCCCTTTTTTCCGGATCCTGCCCGGTCGCAACGCCGAGGTCCCTCGCGGCCTCCTTCAGGTAAACCGCCTGCCGCGGGTCGATCCAAAAGACCCCCGGGGACTCCTGCGACGGGTCGCAGTCCGCCAGCGTCTCCCACACCTCCTCGACCTGGCCGGGATCGATCACCGCGATCTTCCCGTTCCGGAGCGGGCGGTCGACGCGCCCCGACTCGACAAGGCGGCGGATCTCCCGCGCCGGGACGTCGCGGCCGTCGCCGGTGCGGTATCCGGCGCCCACCGCCAGCCAGTCTTCGCCGCTGCTCCGGATGTCGAGGACCGGCTTCACCGGAACCACGTTGGCCGCGGCGTGCGCGAATCGTTCCCCCATCCGGACCGTCCAGTCCGGGTCGAGGCGCGCCAACCCATGGGCATGGAACCGCAGGATGGCCTGCTTGTCGCGCAGCACGAAGACCCCCCGCCGGCCGGGCCCCTCGAACCCCTCCTGCCGCAGGGCGTCCATCGCGGCCCGCTCGAGTTCCGGGCTCCTCGCCACCGCCCTGCCGTCGTCCCCTTCGAGCACCTCCGCCGCGGCCTCCCCCGCAACTCTACTACTCCCACCGTAATGAAACGTCATGGCCGCCTCGAGGTGGTTGAGGGAGCCTTCGAGCCGCACCTCGACCCGCGGCACGGCCGGTTGCGGGAGCCCCGCAAGCGCCGCCTCGTCGACCTCGAACCACTCCCCGAGGGCCCGCAACACCCCCCCCGCCTCCG
>CAYPUM010000609.1:0-2223 GCA_964413545.1 uncultured Roseibacillus sp.
TGAACACTCGGCTTGTGACCGGGAGGAGGTTGAATGGGCATGGGGGTGGTGGGCGGGGGGGGAGGCGGAGCAGACTCCGTCGACTCCGCCGCGGGCGAAGCGGCGTGCGGCCGCGCCATGGGCACCGGTGTCATCACAGGGGTGGTGGGTGGAGGCGGGGGGGTGGACTCCGGAGCCGAAGCGGGACCGTTCCCCGGGAAGAGAAGCTTGGGACGGCCGGGGCGGCCCGATGGTTGCGGTTCGTGCGATTCGGATTTTGATTGCCGCTCGGACATGAGGAACTTCTGGAGGGATTCGCGGGCCGAGGGAGGACGATCGTCGATCTTGCGTTCGATATGCCACATGACCCAGTGCACGAGCCATGCCGGCAGGTCCGGCCGGACTTCTTCGAGGGGGGTGACGTAGTGCTTGAGGTGGGAAGTCATGACGTCGGCAGCGGACTCTCCGTCGAACGGGTATTGGCTGGTCAGGGCGTAGTAGTAGATGCAGCCCATCGAGTAGATGTCGGTTCGCCGGTCGAGCGGGGTGCGCTCGAATTGTTCGGGGGCCATGAAATGGATGGAGCCGAAGACGGCATCACCGTGGTCGATGGTTTGCAGCGAGGGTTTGGGCGAGAACTTGGCGAGGCCGAAGTCGACGAGCTTCATCTGGAACTTCCCGCTGGGGAGCCATGTGACCATGACGTTGGTGGGCTTGAGGTCGCGGTGGACGAGGTCGAGTTCCTGAGCGGCGATGAGGGCTTCCTGGGTCTGGACGGCGACTTCGCGGAAATCGTCGAGGGTGAGGGGCCCGACCTCGATCATTTCGTCGAGGGTTCGTCCATCGAGGAGTTCCATGACGACATAGGGTCCGTCCTCATCGACTCCGGCGTCGTAGACGGTGACGATGTGGGGATGCTGGACGGACGAGAGGGCGGAGGCCTCGCGCAGGAGGTTGTCGACGGCTTCCTTCTGCTGTTCGGGGTCCTGGTCGAGCAGGACGCGCTTGATGGCTACGGTGCGATTGAGGCGACGATCCCAAGCCCGGTAAACAGACCCGAGGCCGCCCTGTCCGATCTTGCCTCTGATTTCGTAACGATCTTCGGTCATGTCGGGGGCGTTCTACCGCGGAGGGCTGATCTTCCCCAATGGACGGACCGGTGCAATGCTGAAAACGGGGCAACGGGAGTCACGAAGCCGCTTTTTCGATATTCTCGTTGCGGTATGCGGAGGGGGAGCAGCCCACGAGGCGGGCGAAGCTACGGTTGAACTGAGAGAGGGACTGGAAGCCGACCTTGAAGGCGACCTCGGAGATGCGGGCGGCGGGGCGGAGGAGTTCGCGTTTTGCCCAGCCGATGCGGCAGCGGGTGATGTAGTCTGTGAGGGTGAGGCCGGTGACTTCCTTGAAGACGCGGCAGAAGTGGGATTCGGAGAGTCCGGCCTGGCGGGCCACCATGGGGAGGGGGAGGGATTCGTCGAGGTGGGCGTGGATGAAGTGGCGGGCCTTGGCGATGGCCTCGGGTTCCCGGCCTTCCTGGACGATGGCGAGATCTTCGGCGTGGCGCGAGAGCTGTTCGCCGAAGTTTGCGAGGAGGGTGACCATGCTCTGATAGCGGTGGGGGTCGACGGCGCGGGTTTCGTAGTAGGCCTTTTTCAGGCGCTGGATTTCGCCGTGCGAGAGGCCCTTGCGCAGGAGGCGGGATGTGATTTCCTCGAAATCGGCCTCATTGGGCTGGCGCCGGAACACCTGGCCGGTTTTGAGGAAGGCGAAAATGCTGGAGCCGACCTTGACGGGGACCGCCGTGGCGACCATGCCCGCGAAGCAGGCGCAGGACTGGGGGCCGTCGATACGTTCGACGTCCTTGACGAGGCGCTGGTTGGTTTCGAGGCAGTCGTCGCAGGCGTCCTTGCGGGGGTTGAGCGCTTCGCAGAAAGGGCTTTGATTTTCGAGGTGGTCGGGCAGGCACCATTGCTCGTCGACGCCGACGAGGCGCAACGGGAGGCCGGTGGCATGGCGGAACGCGTCGCGGTACGTCTGGTAGAGTTCGGACCGCTGGAGCCGGTCGAAGAGCCGTTTTTCGTAGTCCTGAAGTGCCGCGGATTCCGCCATCGTGGTCAGATGGTCTACTCTAGCAGCGCTTCGGAAAGGCTCAAGAGCGCTGGCGGGCAAATTATGCGCAAAAGAGCGCAGGATAATCAAGCATTTCGCGGTCCTGGCCGGGGAATTGCGGATTTCGGGTTGGGA
>CAYPUM010000610.1:0-2221 GCA_964413545.1 uncultured Roseibacillus sp.
CCGAACCCGCCTGGCTGACGGTGGCCGCCAACGGCGCCCTCTCCGGCACCCCGGGAGCGGCCGACACCGGAATCAACACTTGGACCGTATCGGTCACCGATGGCAGCGCGACCGTCGAAGCCACTCTCGAGATCCACGTCGTCGAACCGCCCTCGCCGGACGACGCGATTGTGCACTACGACTGCGAGGAGACCGGCGGCCCGCTCATCGACCAAGCGGGCGGCGAGAGCGCCGCGGAAACGGGCACCGGCCACCTCTATCAACAGACCGGCGCGACCGCCGGCACCTACGGCGCCATCACCCTGACCGGCAGCCTCGGCAGCGCCGTCGGGATCGGTGGCTCCGCCAACGGCGCCTGGCAGTTGGACACAACCGAGGCCGCCGAACTGAACAGCCTCACCAACGACTTCACCGTGATGGCCTGGGTCCATGTCCCCGCGGGCGGCGTCCCCGCGAATTCCATCAAGTCGATCATCGGCGACGATGTCACGTGGGACGGAGACGCGTGGGCCTTCAGCGTGCGCAACAAGGATTACGAGGGCACTTTCCGCAATGCAATCGAGTTCACCGGCAACAATGTCAAAGGCTGGGACACCGACAACGATGTCCTGACCCCGGGCGCCTGGCAGCATGTCGCGGTGACGAAGTCCGCCACCACGGGGGTGCGCTTCTATCACAACGGCATCTTCAGGGCCCCGCGAGACACCACCAGGGAAAACGATGATCTGTTCGCCGGCAACGACGTCTTCGGGGTGGGGCGTGCCAACGCATCTGCCGGCAATGCCCTCAACGGAGGCCTGCTGATCGACGAGGTGCGGGTCTACGACACCGTGCTGGACACCGCCGGCATCATCGCCGCCGCGAAGGCCGGGCAGGCCGCTCCGGGGGCGCCGTTCTTTACCAGCCACCCGCTGGTCAAGGCGGATGCCGCCCCGGGCCGGCCCTACTCCGGAGCGTCGCTCGCCGGCGACGTGTCCGATTCCGACACCGCACCGGAAAACCTCGCCTTCGCCAAGCTGAGCGGGCCCGCCTGGCTCGTCGTCGGCCCCGACGGCGCGCTCTCCGGCACCCCCCCCGCCGCCGACATCGGCCTCAACAGTTGGATCGTCACGGTCAATGACGGTGCCGCCACCGACTCGGGCCAGTTGCTCATCACGGTGGCGGTCGCCGACGTCGACGAGGATGGCCTGCCCGACGACTGGGAGATCGCCCACGGCCTCGATCCTGCCGACGACGGGTCGGTCATCCCCGACAACGGCGCGGACGGCGACCCCGACGGCGACGGCCTGCCCAACGACGAGGAGTTCATCGCCGGACTCGATCCGCGCACCCCGGACCGCACCAACCTTTCGATCAACGGTGCCGCCGATGCGGTCGAATTCACGGTCCCGGCCGCCGTCGGCCCGGGCTATTACGGCCTGACCCGGACCTGGCAACTCCAGTTCTCGCCCGACTTGGTCGATTGGGATCTGTCCGAAACCGCGGGGATCGCGGACGGCGCGCCCGTGACCTTCCCGATCCCGGCAGGGCGGTCGGAGGGCTTCTACCGGTTGGCCATTACGCTCCGCCCCGCGGACGGCGGCGTGCCGGTCGAGGTGCGCAACTCGAGTGTTCCCGGGACCAACAGCCGCGACGGCCTGACCCGCCTCCCCACGGTGCTCGGCACCCATCCCGACCACCTTGCGATCTTCTACGGCATGAACGACGCCATGAACTACACCGGGGGCAAGTTGATCGGCCTGCCGGAGTTCCGCCAGAACCTCGCCAGCATGGTCTCCCAAGCCAACGCCGCCGGCGTGCAGTCGGTCCTCCTCGTCGGCATCCACCCGGTCAACACCGTATATCTCGCCGAACGCCATCCCGGACACCCGGAGATCGACCGCCTCCAGGAACATCTCGCCGAATACGACACGGCCGCCCGCGAGGTCGCCGCCAGCACCGGCGCCATCTTCGTCGACTGGCGCGCACGCTTCCTCGCCGAAAGCCCGGGCGACACCATCGAGGAGGCCGTCGCCAACCAGGTCGACGCCCTCATCCGCTGCGAAGCCAACAGCGGAGCACGCGACGGCAATCATCTCACCGCCCAAGGCAACCGCTTCCTCGCCGCCGAGGTCGCCAGGCACCTCCGGACCCGCGTCAATGACGGCGACCTGGTCGTCTGCATGGGCGACAGCATCACCTACGGCAGCCACATGGTCGGCCAGGGCACCGCCACCGGCGA
>CAYPUM010000611.1:0-2217 GCA_964413545.1 uncultured Roseibacillus sp.
GTCATGGAACGCGTCACCCGGAACAACCGCCGCCGAGCGCCCGCCGAGCCCGGCGAGTGCGCCCATGGCGATGGCCGGCCCGCGGGCGCCTCCGCACATCGTCGCTCCGATCCGCGGCTCGTCGAGGCTCTCCGCGCCGCGCTGCGCGACTTCGCCGATGTCGCCGTCTATTTCGTCATCGGCATCACCATCGTGGCGGTGGTCAACACGCCGCCACCGTTTTCGAACGCCACGCCGGTGCGAGAAGTGATCGACCAGACCGCCGAAAGCACCTTCGGGGCGCCCGCGGCCCTGATGGCGCTGGCCTTCCTGCTCAGCCTGTGCAGCACTTCGGACGCCTTCATCGCGTGGTCGCTCGACACCTTCCGCTACGGGGCGCGGCTCGGCTTCCTCGTCTACGGTCCCATGATGGATCTGAAACTTCTTTTCCTTTACAACACCATTCTCACCAAACGCTTCATCATTTGTCTCGCCGCGGGGCTTTTCGTCGCCATCGGCGGGCTCAGCGTCTGGTGGGAGATGGTTTTTCGACCCTCCGTTCCGCTTCCGGTGCCATGACCCGCATGCTGCGCCTCGGCTTGCAAAGCATCGCCGCCATCGCATGGGGGCTGGTGGCTGTGACCTTCTACGCCACGGGTTTGGTCACGCACTATCTCGCCCCGGGCTTTCATCTCATCTCGCTGGCGGGCGGCTTGGGGATGATCGTTCTCGGGCTGTTCAACCTTTTCCATCTCCGGCAGCCGGCGGATTGTTGTGGCCACGACGCTCACGATCATGAGCCCCCCGAGCAGAATCCGCTCACGACGGCCCTCCTCATGATTGCGCCGGTAGCGATCTGCGTTTTCGCCACCCAACATGAGTATTCGGCGCGCGCCCTCGCCTGGAAGGGGCTCTACAAGCAGCGCTCGGCCGACCCCACCCTCTTCACCGCACGCAGCGCGACCTTCACCCGCGAAGACCTCGAGCGCTCCACACCGAAGACGGACGACGGTTACTACCGGCTCCAACTGACGGAACTCGTCTGGTCCGCCCAGGATCCAGAACTTCGGAGGGTCTACGAGGGGCTTCCCGCCCAACTCGAGGGACGCATGATCCGGGAGGACGACGAGCTCAATCCGGGGCGCAACCGGAAGCGACTCTATCAGGTCGTCATCACCTGCTGCGCCGCCGACGCCCAAGTCTTCGGCCTCCCCATCGCATTCAAGGGCGAACTCCCCGACATCCCCGACCGCAACCGGGTCCGGGTCAAGGGAACCGTCGCTTACGGATCCATCGCCGGCGGCGAGTCGGCATACCTCCGGGTCGATCGCATCGAGGCACTCTCCGAGCAGGAACGGCCCTCGGGCGGGCAACCGGACCGATGAAGTCTGGAGATGCGGTGGCAGAGCCCCAGCGGGGAAGCGACACCGCTTTCGTGGGGGGAGGATGGTAGAAACTAGGGGCTTCAGCTGCTCATCGCAGAGCGGTGTCGCCGCTGCGCTGTGCCGCCGCACTCCATACAGCGGCCACGCTGATTCCCACTCTTGACCGAGGGCCACCCCCTGGCAGGCCGTTTGCAGATCAGTAATGATCCCGATGCCGGGCCGCGCAAGATTCCGTCTGCATCCCGCGTATGAGGACCACGATCCTCAGAACCGACACCCCGATACCATCATGAGTCAACAAACATCTCCCGCTTCCTCCCGCCGCACCTTTCTCAAGCAGACCGCGGCGGCCCTCGGCACGCCCTTCGCGGCGCCAATGATTCTCGCCAAGCCGGTGGCGGGCGCCAACGAAAAGCTGAACCTTGCCTGGGTCGGCTTCGGAAACCAGGGCTGGGGCGATCTGCGAGGCTGCGCGCACGGCAACAACGTCGTCGCCCTCTGCGATTGCGACCAGAACGTCTGGAAGCGGGCCAAGGACCCCTTCCCGAAGGCGAAGCTCTATCAGGACTTTCGCCGGATGCTCGAAGAGATGGGCGACAAGATCGACGCCGTGGGTGTCGGAACCCCCGATCACACCCACTTCGCCGTCTCCTACATGGCCCTGAGCATGGGCAAGCACGTCTTCGTCGAAAAGCCGCTCGTGCATTCGCTGTGGGAAGCGCGCACGCTGCAGAAACTGGCCGCCGACAAGAAACTCCAACTCTGAACCGCAGCCTTCGTGATTCCCAACAACTGGGTCGACGCGGTTGCGTAGGAGGGCTTCGAACTTGTCGCCGGTGTGCCGCCATCGGCT
>CAYPUM010000612.1:0-2201 GCA_964413545.1 uncultured Roseibacillus sp.
ATCGCCGGCGGAAGCAACAAGACCGGGTCGGTCACCACGAAACCGGTCACGGTGCTGGGCAGCCCGCTCCGCGTCAGCGCCGACGTGGCGCCCTCGGGTTTCGTCAAGATCATCGCGCTCGACAAGGAAAACAACAAGCTGGCCGAAAGTGAGCTGATTGCGAAGACGGTGACCGACGCGGAGGTGAAGTGGAACGGCGATTTCTCACTTGGAAAGCTCGCGGGCGAACCGATTCGCCTGCGCTTCGAACTGCGTGGTTCCAAGCTCTTCTCGTTCAGTTTCGAATAGACTGCTACTGCAGGGGCCGGACGACGAGGCGAAGCGGTTTGCCTGCCGCGAGGCGGACCGGCAGGCCGGCGCGGAGCGCTTTGCCGGAGTGGATGGTGGCGGATTGCGTGTCGGCGTCGGTGAGGCGGTAGCGGTGCATGTCATCCGGCTCGACCGTGAACCACTCGGGGATGGCGTTCATGCGCGGCCAGTCCTGTTCGAACCCCATTTCGATTCGGTGGCGGGGCACGTCGAACTGGAGGAGGCCTTCGTAGGGCTTGTCCGACTTCATGAGAACGCAGATCCCGTCGCCGCATGGCGCCGCGCCGAGCTGAAGCCCCTGCTTCCACGGGCGGGCCAGCGTGTTGCGGGTATGCAGCATGGTATGGATCAGGACCGTGCGGACGGTGTTCGCTTCGAGTTTGTGCACGCCCCAGAGCCGCTCCGGATCGGTGTGGTCCACCAGCAGCGTGGCGATCTCGCGATCCGCCCAGACAAACGCCTCGGCGGTCGGGATGCGGTGCAACAGGTAGAGTCCGCCCTCGACGGAATCGGCGACGTTGTCGCGCGAACCGTGGTCCCAGTTGAACCGGAGGTAGCGCGGCTTCAGCAGGTTGGTCATCGGACGCCGGACCGCCTCGTGATAGCGGCGGGTGCCAAGGGCGAGGTCATAGTCCAGGAAGCCCACGAAGTCGTATCCCCACCCGTCGCCGAGGCGGACCTTGTCGTGAGGGCCCGGTGTCCTCTGGAGCGAGCCGACGATCACCCCGTCCGAGTTCACGCCTCGCCTCAGGATCTCGTCGAACATGTCCTCGAGGTGAGGCCGGTACTGGGCGCATTTCTCGGGAGAGGCCCCGTGGTCCACGGCGAAGAGCAGCCCCAGACCACCGATGATCTCGCAGCCGTGGTCCGACAGGCGCGAGGGGACGAACTTGCCAGGCAGCAGGTAGTGGTCGGCCAGCCGGTGGGCCCATTCGAGGTACTTCTTGTCGCCGGTCATGCCATACAACCGGGGCAGCATCTGCAGGAGTTCGCCGTTGACCTCGATGTTCTTCGAGGGAATCTTGCCGTGGGGCGTGTCGTAGCGGGCGTGCTTGAAGATGTCGTCGATAATCCCGCGGAGACGCGCGCTCCACGGCGAATTCCGGCCGGTGACCTCGACGATGGGCACCAGACCGTCCTTGGCGTATTCGCTGGCGCCGAAGATCATGGCGTCGTAGCCGGTCTCGATCTTCTCGCCGCGGTCCATGTTATAGGGGACCGGCAAACGGTCCAGGTGGTTGCAGAGCCGCTGCTCGGCCGCCAGCGTGTCGAGCATCACGGTGCGGAGCGCGTCCCGGTCCGTGAAGTAAGCCGCCCAGACGTAGAATGGGTAGCAGTCGGCGGCCGTGTCGTTGTAGTTCCATACCGGGCCGGTGGCGCGGAACAGACCCGACTTTTCGTCCCGGATCGGCAAACAGCATTCCCGCAGCCAGCGCTGGACCTTGTCGAGCGCAATCCCGGCATACCGGGAACTCCGCTCGGCCCGTCGCCAGTCCGGCTTTCCGGGCGACGGCTCCCAGAGCCTCCGGGCTTCGTCGCTCATCTCGAACCCCGGCAGGTCGGCCCAACCGGAGGAGCCCCGGTGGGCCGCGGAAATCGTCGCCACCCGCACCGGCTTGACCGCCAACTGGCCGGTCGCCTTGCCGCGGACGCGGACCCCCGCCAGGAAGGCGACCCGCTCACTACCCTTGCCGGAGAGGATGACCTTCTGTCCGGCGGTCATCTCCCCAAGGGGGACGCTGACCCATTCAAACGGCTTCTCCCGAACATCGGCCAGCGTCCCCTTCCGTCCGCCGGACTCGTAGAGCATCGTTCGCTTCGCCGAGCCCTTGGAACCGAAGAGCACCTCGAAGCAGTCATCCGCAGCGGTGTCCTCTGGCAGCGTCACTTCG
>CAYPUM010000613.1:0-2191 GCA_964413545.1 uncultured Roseibacillus sp.
GCATCCCCCACCCCGCATCCCGCACCCCGGCTTGAGGCTTCGCCGCGCCAACCCGATCACCGTGCCGCCCATCTACATCCTTGCCGGTCGGGAATGATCGGGTAAGAAACGGCCATGCCCTTTTCGCAATCCGTCAGCCGTTGGTGTTTCGACCCCCTTCCCCTCGAAGCGCTCTGCGAGAAGGCCCTCGAGGCGGGCCTCAAGGGGATCGACCTCCTCACTCCCGCCGAAGCCGCGGTCGCCCGCTCCTTCGGTCTCGCCTGCCCGGTCATGGCGGCGCCCCAGCATGCCAGCGGCCTCGGCTGCATCGAGCGCGCCTTCAACCGGCTCGCACACCACGACACCCTCGTCCAGATCTACAGCGAACTGATCCCGGCCGCCGCCGCCGCCGGCATCACCAACATCATCACCTTCTCCGGAAACCGCGCGGGCCTCGACGACGCCACCGCCATCGACTACTGCGCCGTCGGCCTCGAACGCATCCTCCCCCTCGCCGAAGAACATGACGTCATCCTCGTCATGGAACTCCTCAACTCCAAGGTCGACCACCCCGACTACCAGTGCGACCACACCGCCTGGGGCGTCGCCCTCTGCGAAAAACTCGACAACCCCCGCTTCAAACTCCTCTACGACATCTACCATATGCAGATCATGGAGGGCGACGTCATCTCCACCATCCGCCGCAACATACGCCACATCGCCCACTTCCATACCGCCGGCGTCCCCGGCCGCCACGAACTCGACGACCAACAGGAACTCAACTACCCCGCCATCGCGCGCGCCATCGCCAACACCGGATTCCATGGATTCGTCGGCCACGAATTCATCCCCACCGCCCCCGACCCCCTCGCCTCCCTCGCCGCCGCCATCCGCCTCTGCTCCCCCTGACCTCCTCCTCAAGCACGCCACCCCCCCATCTCCCGACACGCAGCTCTGTACAACGTTAACGAAGTTGCGTGGCGGGATCGACCGTCCGGCTTGCGCGCGACCCGAGGTAGACCGAGGCGATCCCTCCGCTCAGGGGAATCCATTGTGCGTCGTGCATTCCGGCCCGTGCGAAAAGCGCCAGCATTTCTTCCCCGCATGGAAAGCGTTCAATCGTCTCCGCAAGGTATTCGTATGCGCCCCGTTCTCCCGTCAGCGCCCCCGCCAACCTCGGGAGCACCCGCTTCAGGTAAAGCACGTACGGGCGCCGCATCCACCCCCGCGGCAGGGAGAAATCCAGCACGATGATCCGGCCCCCGGCCCGCGTGACGCGCGCCATCTCCCGCAAGCCCGCCTCCCAGCCGGCCATGTTCCGCAAACCGAAGGCGACCGTCACGACGTCAAACCATCCCGTCTCGAATGGAAGTTCGAGGGCATCCGCGACGCGCGTCTCACGCAACCCACGCCGCCTTGCCCGTTCCAACATCTCCTCACAGAAATCCGTCCCCGTCACCTCCGCCCCGGGGCAGCGCCGCTGCACCTCGATCGCGAGGTCTCCCGTCCCCGTGGCCACATCCAGAACCCGCCGCGGTGCGCGCTCCGCCACCATCCGCCCGACCCTCCGCCGCCAGAGCACATCGATCCCGCAACTCAAGACATGATTCGTCAGGACGTAGCGATGCGCGATGCGCGCGAAGGCCTCCTTCACGTATGCCGGATCCTGCCCGCCCGCCGTGGTTTCGTCCTGTCTCCCGTCTCCCGGCATACCTTCTTCCCTGACCGACACCCCGACTGTGCCGCGGATCGGCGCGATTCCCAGCGCGCATTTCAATCCCCCCGCATCTGCCGGACCCCGCCGCTCCCGGCGACGTTGCCCTCGTCTCGATCCGGCCCGATCGGCCACTCTCCGCTTGCGCCGGCATTCTCCTGCCTTCATCTTTCGCGCGTGCGTGTCCTCGTCCTGTTTGCGGCCTTCCTTGCTCTTCCGGCCGCAGCCTCCGCGCAGGAACACGTCATCCTCTGCGGCGGCCCCTCGCTCAACAAGTGGGAGCATTTGCGCGTCCCGCATGAGCGCCACGATCGCTGGTGGGGCAATTTCGTCCGCGCCTCGACCCTCAGAATGGCCGAAATCCGCATGGCCTACGGAAAACAGGCCCGGCTCGTCTGGATCGTCTACCGCCCCGGATACGTCACAAGAGGCCGTGAAGACGGCAAACCATACACCCGCTGGATCCAGCAGAACGCCCGCAAGCGCAATTGCGAACTG
>CAYPUM010000614.1:0-2177 GCA_964413545.1 uncultured Roseibacillus sp.
CGGGTCAACGGCCCGGTGACGACCGGCGCCACCCTCACGCCCATGTTCTGGACCACCACCGGATCGATCGTGATCTCCCCGGTGAACTTTGCCGGGTCGATCGGCGTCAGCTCCATGTGGCAGATGGGACAATCGCCCGGCGCGGGCAGAATCACCCACGGGTGCATCCCGCAGGTGTAGTACTGCAACGCCCCGGACTCACCGGTGACGGCCGTCGTGTGCTCTTCGTGGCGGTGACCAAACCCGAGCCAGTGGCCGAAAGTCGACACCGCCCCGCGCACCGGCTTCGCAAGCCCGGCGCCGAGCAGGGTGGCGGCCAGCGCGACCACAACCAACAACAGGAGCGTCCGCCAGCGGATCGCCTTGGGAATCCCGGAAGTCTTCATCATGTCATTTAGGGTTTGAGTAGGCATCCAACGCCGCGGCGGACCGGATGGCGGCGTCGGCCTTGCCGAGTCGTGAGCGGGCCGCGGCGAGCTGGAGTTTGTATGTGAGGAGTTGGCGCCAGGTATCGATCACGTCGTTGAACGGCGCCCGGTCGGCGGTGTAGGCCGCGAGCGCCGCTTCGTGGGCTTGGTTCGCGTCCGGGATCAGCCGCGATTCGTAGAGCGCGATGATTTCGCGCGCCGCGACGGCACGGCTCCACGATTCCTCGACCCGGTATCGCAGATCGGCGCGGGTTGCGCCCACCAGCGCCTCGGTTTCCCGCAAGCCGGCCTCGGCCTCCCGGATCATCGCCTTGCGCGGCTCCTGCCACAGCGGGATGTTGAAACCCAGGGTCAGGAAGAGCTGGTCCTCTCCGTTGGCCACCGGCGAGAGGCCCGAAGAATCGATCGCCGCGCCGGAAACGCCCAGCGTCAGGTCGGGGAACTTCTCCAGTTCGGCGCGGGCGAGCCGGTGCCGATAGGCTTCCTTGCGGAGCCTGGCCGCCTCCACTTCCGGATGGCGGGCCGCGGCGCGGGCCAGCAAGGCATCCAAGGCGCCCGTTCCGGGCAGGCCGGCCGGCCGGGCCGCGGGCAGGGAGGCGCCGGCCTCACGGTCGAGCAGCGAATTGATCCGCGCCCGGGCGGTGGCCATCATCCGCCGGGCGTCGGCGAGGTCCTTGTCGAGCTGCGCCGATTCGTTGGCGAGTCGCAGCTGGTCGGCCTGGCTCCCGCTGCCGGCCGCCACCCGGGCGTCGACCGAATTGATCACCGTCTCCAGCAGGTCGCGGCTCTCGCGGGTCAGGCGGTCGGTCTCGGAGGACAGGTAGTAGTCCCACCATGCGGCCCGCACCCGCTCGGCGATCTTGAGCTTCATGGCCTCCAGATCCCGGGCCGCCGCCTCGGCCTCCCGAGAGGACGCCGCCGCGGCCTCGCGCCTCTTGCCCGGGAAGGGAAACTTCTGTTTCACCCCGGCCACGGCCTCGGTGTTGCCGGCGGCCGTCTCGGCCATGTTGCCGGCCGCGAACTCGGCCGTCGGATCCGGCAGCGTCCGGTCCTGGGCGGGCTTCTGTGCGAACCGCCCGGCCCGGTGCCGCATCGCGCGCAGGGTCGGATTGCGCCGCAGCGCCAGGTTCACCAACGCGTCCGGTCCCGCCGTGGAAGAGATCGACACCGGCGGACTCGGCGGCAGAACCGGTTCGGCCTCGGGACGACCCGGCCGCCCGCCCTCGTTCGCGCATCCCGTCACCACCAGCAACGCCACCGCCGCCGACCATGCAATGGGACCTCCCTGGATCGAAACCGGCATGGTTCAAGAGGGAACGGGAAAGACAAGTGTTCTGAAATCAAACATGACGGGTAGCAGTTGTGAACATGCGCAACCTCAAGTTGTCATGGCCGCTGCATCTTCATAAACCGGAACCCCGGGACTCCCTCGAAAAAGTCTCCGAACGTCGAACGCTCGGCAGGGAATGGCCGGTTTTCCCGGCGTGCGACTCGTGCCGTTCGGAATTCCGTGGCACCGGACGCAATTCGACTTGTGGCGCTATTGTGCGAATGACAGCCCCACAATAGCCCCTGCGGCGTCTCGGCCCCATCATGAATCCCATTGGTCGCGCCTAGGCGATCCGCGTACGTCACACGATCATCCGGCGGAAGCTCTCCCGCACGGCTTGCATGACACCAACCAAGGCTTCGAGGGGATCTTCCCCGCGAGGCTATTCGCGGAGATGGGGCGCGAGGCGGTCGCGCAAC
>CAYPUM010000615.1:0-2172 GCA_964413545.1 uncultured Roseibacillus sp.
CGCGGCGGAGGCGTGCCTGGACGAGTTCCGTGTGGAGGAGGCCGAGGAATCCGCAGCGGAACCCGAAGCCGAGGGCGGCGGAGGATTCCTGCTGGTATGTGAAGGCGGCGTCGTTGATCTGGAGCTTGCCCATGGCGCCCTTGAGGTTTTCGTAGTCGGCGGAGTCGACGGGGTAGATGCCGGAGAAGACCATGGGGCGCACCTCCTTGAAGCCGGGGAGGGGTTCGGGGCAGGGATGGGCGCTGTCGGTGATGGTGTCGCCGATCTTGATCTCGGCGGCGGACTTCATGCTGGCGATGACGTATCCGACGTCGCCGGTTCCGAGTTGTTCTTCCCTTGTCATTCTGGGGCGGAAGACGCCGACTTCCTTGACCTCGTAGGTTCTTTCGCTGGCGAAGAGCTTGATGCGGGTTCCGCGCCGGAGGGCGCCCGACATGACGCGGACGTAGGAGACCACGCCGCGGAAGGCGTCGTAGACGGAGTCGAAGACGGAGGCGCGGAGGAGGTTGTCGTCCGTTGCGGGCGGGGGGGGGATGCGTTGGACGATGGCATCGAGGATTTCCTCGATCCCGGTTCCCATCTTGGCGGAGGCGGGGATGGCGTCCTCGGCGGGAATGGCGAGGATGTCTTCGAGCTGCTGCCGGCAGCGGTTCACGTCGGCGGCGGGGAGGTCGATCTTGTTGATGACGGGGATGATGACGAGGTTCTGCGCCATGGCGAGGTGGACGTTGGCGACGGTCTGGGCCTCGACGCCCTGGGCGGCGTCGACGAGGAGGAGGGCGCCCTCGCAGGCGGCGAGACTTCGAGAAACCTCGTAGGAGAAGTCGACATGGCCGGGGGTGTCGAGGAGGTTGAGTTTGAGGCGTTTCCCGTCCGGGGCGTCGTAGTACATGGTGACGGGGTGGGACTTGATGGTGATCCCGCGTTCCCGTTCGAGTTCCATGGAGTCGAGGAACTGGTCCTGCCGTTCGCGTTCCGTGATGGTGGAGGTTCGTTCGAGGAGGCGGTCCGAGAGCGTGGTCTTCCCGTGGTCGATGTGGGCGATGATGGAGAAGTTTCTGGTGAGTTCGGTCGGCATGGGAGTTATGCGGCGAGTCTCGCCATGACGGCTTTCTGGGCGTGGAGGCGGTTTTCGGCCTGTTGGAAGATGGTGGCGGCGTGTTTTTCGAGGATCTCCCCGGTGATTTCCTTGCCGCGGTACGCGGGGAGGCAGTGGAGGACGAGGTGACCGGGGGCGGCGTGTTTCAGGAGGGTGGCGTTGACCTGGTAAGGGCCGAACCGGGCTTCCTTGTCGTGCTGGTCCTCCTGGCCCATGGACAGCCAGACGTCGGTGTTGACGGCGTGGGCGCCGTCGACGGCCTCGACGGGGTCGGAGGTGACGGTGACGTTGGGGGCGTCGAGGGCGTCGAGGTAGCTTGCGGAGGCCTGGTACGGGGCGGGGGATGCGATGGTGAAGGGGAAGCCGAGGTGCTTGGCGGCCCAGAGCCACGAGCGGGCCATGTTGCTGAATCCGTCGCCGACGAAGGCGATTTTGCGGTCCGTCCAGCCGCCGAGTTTTTCGCGGATGGTGAGGAGGTCGGCGAGGATCTGGCAGGGGTGTTCGTCGTCGGTGAGGGCGTTGATGGTGGGCAGGCCGGAGTGTTTTGCGAAGACCTCGAGGTCCCGATGGGCGTAGGTGCGGATGATGGCGCCGTGGACCATGCGGCCGAGGACGCGGGCGGTGTCGATGATCGGTTCGCCGCGGCCGAGCTGCAGGTCGTTCGAGCTGAGGAAGATGGGGGCGCCGCCGAGTTCGCGGATGCCGACTTCGAAGGAGACGCGGGTGCGGGTTGACGATTTCGAGAAGATGAGAGCCCAGACCTGGTTGCGGAGCGGGTGGTGTTCCTCGCGCCCGCGGCGGGCCTTGACCGATTCGGCGCTTGCGATGAGTTCGGCGAGTTGGGACGGGTCGAGGTGTTCGATGGAGAGGAGATTCTTCATGGAAAGGGCGCAGTGTGCCCGGAAGAAGGCCCGGAGGCAAGGGGAGCGTGGTGGCGGGGCGGCCGGTGGCCGGTGGTTGGATCAATCGTTGGTGAGCAGATCGAGGACCTTGCGGAGGATGGCAAGGGCATGGGTGACTTCCTCCGGTTTGACGTTGAGGGGGGGGAGGAGGCGGATGGTATCGGGTCCGGC
>CAYPUM010000616.1:0-2140 GCA_964413545.1 uncultured Roseibacillus sp.
TTGTATCAACGGGGCCAGCGTGATAGGGGGCTAGATCCTGGGCAGCGATGGCGTCCGTGACCGCAACAAGGTACCCCATCATACGTTCCCCATTCGCCTAGTCGCTTTTTTCCGGTGTGTCGGTGGGCGCGAGTCGTTCGAGAGGCATTGTTGAGGAGACAGACGTCGCCGGGTTTGAAGGAGGGGTCATTGTCGGCCACGATGCAGGGATTGAATCCGTCGCCTCCGCGCTTGGCAAGCAGGACGATGAGTTCGTGCCCCGCGATCGGCTGAGTATCCCAGCCCGAGGGCAAATCGTTGCGTGATCCTTCCTGCCCTCTTGCCCCGGGCGACCGTGGTGAACTCCGCGGAGGTGATTCCGGGGAGAGCGCCATTGGGGCATTCATGCATGCCAAGGATCCATAAGCCTTGCTCAGGCGCCATGGTCAATTCGGTTGACCATGGCCCCGGTTTGCAGGATTGAAGAAACCAACATCGAAAGGAACCACCGCTCCATGACCAAGGACGACGACCGGAAATGAAGTGCCCATGGGAGATCGTGAGACGAGGGGCCCCCGTTCCCGCATTCGGCGCGGCGTTCCTGTTCATCTGCGGCTATTCGGCCGACGGCGGGGAGGAGGCCGCCTCACAACTTCCGGTCTGCTTTGTTCAGCAATCCCGCCTTCAGTCCCGCCCTCACCGCCCACCTGCCCGAGAAGATGGGAGGCCGCGGCATTTCGAGGACAAAGGATGGCAAAGTCATCGCCCCGTTCACCGGCCCCGACGACCCCCGCTACCTCCGCATGCTCAGGGCCATCGAGGCCGGCAAGGAACTCTCCTTGTCAGCGCCCAGAGCCGACATGCCCGGATACAAGGGACGAACCAGCGAGCCGTGAGAGACTGTCTCAACGCTGGGTCAGGCAGCAAAGAAAAGATCGCGGCGTGTCTGGCATGGCGACCATCGTGGTGGGCGGCGCCATATGGCCGTCCGGCGCGCGCCGGTTTGCGGCTCAAGCATGATCTCCCACCGGAGTCCTTGAAGACCAGAAATAGACGAAAGGCCGGCTGCGTTGCCGCCGTAGCGCCGAGACGGCGGACAACAGACCAATAGGGAGGATCGATCATGAGAAAGTATGTGAGTCACCTGATAGGTGCTTGTCTTGCGCTCGGGGCGTGCGCGGCGCAGGCCGGAATCGCCGGCGCCGGCGACGGTCGCGACGTGCAGGACAAGATCCTGCTGGATTTCAACATGAAGACGCCGCCGCCGAAGGACTGGGAAGTGGTGGGCTACGCCTTCGGCACCCACCAGCCGATTCGGGAGGAGCGGCAGAAAGCGGCCGTGGCGTCGCGGAACCAGCGCTATGGCGGGACGGGGCGGATGACTTCGCCGGAGTTCGTCATTGCATCGGACTACCTCCGGGTCACCTGCTCCGGGACGTTTCACCCCACCCGGGTGGCGGTGGTGCTGATCGCGGACGGGAAGGACGTTCGCTCCTGCTCCCCCGAGCAAGGCTACGGCTTTCTGGGGGCTCAACTGGAAAAGAAACGCATCCAGTTGCTCCGGCCTCCCGAGCCGGTCGAGTATATGTTCGATGTCCGGGCGCTGCGCGGCAAAACCACACGGCTCGAACTGCGGGACCGGCACAGTGACGGCTGTTTCTTCGAGGTGAAGGTGGCGGCCACCGACCAGGAGCCCGCCGCGGGAACGAAGGCTGTCGCCTCCGCGGCCAAATGGGCGCCGGATTGTTTCGAGACCACGATCGACGGCGATTTCCTCCTGTTGCCGGCCGGGCCGCGTGTGGGAACGCCGCTGCAGCCGGTCACGGTGGAAGTCGGCGGGCGGGAAGTCCTCACCGTCAACCTCCCGCTGGCGTTCGGCAACATCGAGGTCGCCGGGTATCTGCCCGTCTACGACCTGACCGGCTACAAGGGCAGGAAGCTGAAGGTCTCCTTTCACAGCTACGAAGGGAAACAACCCGGCAAGGACTCCGCACCGTTTCTGCTGCAACGCGAGATTCCCGGCCGGGAGGTTTCGGACCAGAAACCCGCCTTTCACATCCACAACCGCATCGGTCTGCTCAATGACCCGAACGGCCTGGTGTATCTCGATGGCGAATACCACCTCTGCCACCAGTTCAACTACGACGTCTCCCACCTCGAC
>CAYPUM010000617.1:0-2138 GCA_964413545.1 uncultured Roseibacillus sp.
TGGGGGAGGGGGTGTGTGGGGGGGGGAATTCTGGTTGGTGAATCTGCGATGGATTCTCGAGGTGACGGGGCTGGGGTGGGTGGTGGTGGCGATTTATCTGGCGATGTATTTCGGTGTATGGGGGGCGTTTGCGGCGGGGGCCGGGAATCCGTGGCGGGAGCGGAGGCGGGGAGCGGCGCGCGAGGCGGGGCGGATCGAGGCGAAGGTGCTGGAGCGGACGGAGCGGATGGAGCGGACGCCGGGGCTGGGGGGGAAGGTATTGTTGTTCGGGGCAATGAATGCGGGGTGGTGGTGCGGGCTGGAATGGGTGAGGGGGTGGTTCCTGACGGGGTTCGGATGGAACGGGTTGGGGGTGACGTTTCACGAGACCCCGGTGCTTGCGCAGGGGGCGGACCTTGTGGGAGTGACGGGGTTGGCGTTTCTGCCGGTTTTCGTGACGGCGGTGGTGGTGCAGGCAGGGCGCGGTCTGCATCGGGAAGTTCGGAGCGGGCGGTGGCGGGCGCATTGGGAGGCCGGGGTGGCGATGGCGGTTTTGGCGGCGTGTTTCCTCTACGGCGTCTGGAAGATCGAGAGCAGTCCGGCCGGGGCGGGGGCGCCGCTGCATGTGCTGATGGTGCAGCTCAACATCCCGCAGGAGGCGCATCGTGTGGTGTGGGAACCCGAGCGGGTGCATGCGGGATACGAGGAGGAGACCCTCGAGGCCCTTGAGGCGCTCGATGACCGAAACGCGGCGCGGGTGGAGGCCGCGATGCGCGCCGCGCCGGGGAGGCCGGTGAGGCTGGATGTGCCGGACTGGGTGGTCTGGCCGGAGTCGGCTCTGCCGGTGCCGTTGTTGTTCACGCCGCAGGGCGATCAGGCGGTGGTGCGCTCGATGCGGACCACGCTGGACCGGGTTCTTCCGGCGGGCGCGTTCACGTTGGTGCTGGGACTGAACGAAGCGGAGGCGGTGGAGGAAGCGGGAATTTACTATCGGAAGGAGGACGGGAAGTTCTACAACTCGATTTTGGCGCTTCCGGCGGGGGAGGAGCGATTTCGGAGCTATCGCAAGCAGCATCTGGTGTTGTTTGGGGAGACGATTCCGTATCGCGAGTATTTCCCGTTTCTGGACTGGTTGTTTCGTCAGTCGGCGGGGGTGGACTTCACGGGTTCGTTCGATCGCGGGAAGGGAGATGAGCCGCTTGCCGTGCCATTCGGGCGGTTGCCGGGCCGCGAGATCGAGATCATTCCGACGATCTGTTTCGAGGACACCGTGCCGCGGCATCTCAGGAAGTACGTGCTGAACGGCGGGCAGGTGATCGTGAACGTGACGAACGACGGATGGTTCGGGCGGAGCGAGGCGGCCGCCCAGCATTTTGCAAACGCCCGTTTCCGCTGCATCGAACTGCGCCGGCCGATGGTGCGGTGCAGCAACACGGGCGTGACCGCGGTGGTGGGAGCCACCGGAAGCGTCGTCGATCCGCGCAGCGGCGAGCGGCGCATCCTTGCCGGTGAGGAGGGGAGTCACTTCACGCGGGGCTGGCTGTTCGCCACGGCCTACGTTCCGGCCGCCGGGCCCGTGACGATGTATGCGCGCTTCGGGGAGTGGTTCGCGGCGGCGGGATTGGCGGCGGGACTCGGGTGGTGGGTTTGGGCATGGAGGCGGGGGCGAGGGAGGAGCGAATGACGAGCGGCGGAATCGTGGCCCGGCTGCGAGGGGGCGAGTCGTGCATGCGACTTCGTCAACCTTGACGGGAATGCGTGCGAGGGGGGTGGGAGTCGGGGGTTGGGGCTTGGCGAGAAGGGGCGGGTTTGTCAGGTTGCGGGCGGGATGGCCGGGTATGACGTCAGGGGAGTGTTGCAGTATGTGCCGTTGTTTCGGGGGCGGCTGTTCATGGTGATGTTCGACGGGGAGGCGCTGCCGGAACCTGCGGTTGCGGAGATGTTGTTAGACCTGAAGGCGCTGCAGGACATCGGGGTGCGGCTGGTGGCGGGACTGGTGGGAGGGGGAGTGGAGGAATTCGCGGACCGGGCCTCGGAGGTGGAGTTGAAATTCGCGCCGGCCGGGGGCGGGGCGCGCGGGGGGGAGGGATGGGCGGCGGCGTGCCGTCCGGTGCTGGATCGCGGGCAGGCGGTTCTCGTCGATTGCCGGGGGGTGGATC
>CAYPUM010000618.1:0-2137 GCA_964413545.1 uncultured Roseibacillus sp.
AGATTCGGCCTCCAATGAGCAAGCATCCAGCATGGGGAGTTGAGATCGCGGAGAACCTGATAGACGGCATGGCGTCCGAAGCGGCCCGCAGCGGATTGAAATCGGTCCTGCGGATGACGCCGAACGACAACCGCGAGTTTGATCGTCCCCCGCTCATGCGGCGGGGTCATCACTTGGAAGCGATGCTGGAACTCTTCGAGGTCTCCGCGGCGGCAGGTGCGGAATTGCTCAGCATCGAGTCGGTGGGCGGCAAGGAATTGCACGACGAAGCGTTGGTGGCCGGAGACCTCCCGGCCAGTATCTTTGCGCTCTGCATCCTCGGTGTGCGCGACATGCGGTTCCTCTGGAACGAACTCCGGCAAGTGGCCGATCGGCACGGAGCGAAGTGCGCCGGGGACACCGCCTGCGGATTCGGCAACACCGCCATGGTCCTCGCAGAGCAGAGGATGATCCCGCGCGTCTTCGCCGCGGTGGTGCGAGCCGTCTCCGCCGTGCGCTCCCTGGTGGCATACGAATGCGGGGCGGTGGGTCCCGGAAAGGACTGCGGATACGAAAACCCGATCCTGAAGGCCATTACCGGTTGCCCGATGGCGATGGAGGGCAAGAGCGCCGCCTGCGCCCATCTCAGCCCCATGGGCAACCTCGCCGCCGCTTGCTGCGACACCTGGTCGAACGAGTCCGTCCAGAACGTCAAGCTCCTCGCCGGCATGGCGCCAACCTGTTCCATGGAGCAACTCGCATACGACTGCCGCCTCATGAACCGGGCCCGCCAGGACGGAGCGTCATCTGCCGAGTTGCTGCAACGCTGGTTGGTGGAATCCGACGCCCCTCTCGATCCCCAGGCCTTCATTATCGCTCCCGAGCCCGCGGTCGAACTGGCCCACACCATCGTGGCAGCCGACACACCCTATCACGCCGGGCTGGCGGTGGCCCGCCGCGCCATCGACCTCATGCGCGACGCTCATCGCGCCGGCCGTCTGCGCATTTCCGACAACGAAACCGGCTGGCTCGACCTCATGGAGGACGCTCTGGACGACCTGCCCGGCGACGAGGACGAGTTCGTCTCCCGCCAGCTCGACCTCGCCGATTCCTCCCGCTTCCTGCCCGCCGAATACGGATTGTAGAGACTCCTCCGACCCTCCGCCGGCCGCAGGTTGAAGACGTGCGCGCCGCCACCTTCCTCCCCGTCCGTCATTCGCCGCTCCCCGCCGCTCTTCCCGCCCACCACCACATGCCGGGATCCAGCTCCCGCCGGGCGCGCCGGGCCAGTCCTTCCGCCATTCCGGCCTCGTGCAGCACCGCGAAGACCGCCGCGCCCGACCCGCTCATGAGCGCCGCCCGCACCTCGATTTGCTCCCGCAGCCAGCACTTCACCTCCGCCAGAAAACGATATTTCTCGTAGACGGGCCGTTCAAGGTCGTTCACCAGCGACAGGCCCGCCACTTCCTGCGGCTCGTATCGCACTCCCGCCAGCGGCTTCGAGGAGGCCCACCGCCGATACGCCTCCGCCGTCGACACTCCAAAGGCCGGCTTCAGCAGCAGCACCTCCAGCGGCGGCGTCTCCGCCGGCTCGATGATCTCCCCCCGTCCCCGGCACAGGCAGGGGCCGGAACCCAGAAAGAACGGAACGTCCGATCCCAGTCCGGCGCCCAGTTCCCGCAACTCCCCGTCCAACAACGCCGTCTCCTCGAGTTCGTTCAGCGCCTTCAGCATGGCGGCCGCATCGCTGCTGCCCCCGCCCAGCCCGGCCCCCGCCGGAATCCGCTTCTCCAACCGGACGCGATACCGGCAGTCCGTTCCGGTCCGGTCCTCAAACGCCCGCACCGCCCGCGTCACGAGGTTGTCCGGCCCCGCCTCCACCCGCCCGCCCTCGACCTCGAGCCCGAACGATCCCGCCGCCTCGATCGTCAGATCGTCCGCCAACCCCGGCAGCCGCACCATGAGCGTCTCCACCTCGTGAAACCCGTCCTCCCGCTTCCCGGGAATCCGCAACGAAAGGTTCAACTTGGCCGGCGCCTCGACTCTCATGTGCATGGATCGTTCAAGTAAACAAGCTGCGCCCGCGAACGCCCACCTCAAAAATCAGAAATCAGCAACCCGGTCCCCTGTCCCCTGTCCCCTGTCCCCTGTCCCCTGT
>CAYPUM010000619.1:0-2125 GCA_964413545.1 uncultured Roseibacillus sp.
ACATGAAGTGCACCTTGCCGTTCTTGACGTGCATGTGGCCCAGCCAGGTGTTGAGGTCGACCTCGTCGGCGAGGTTGATCATGGTCGACGGCCCGTTCGATGCGCAGGAGGTCGGGATCGAGAGACCCGTTCCGTTCATCGCCTTCCAGTTGTTGCCGCCGTCGGTCGACTTCACGTAGCGGATCGTCTGGTAGGGCATGCTGTCCGAATCGGCGGTGGTCATGGCGTAGTGGATGGTGCCGCCCTCGTCGACGAACAGGTGCGGATACGACGGTCCCGCGGTGCCGCCGCTGGTCCAGACGGACTTGCTCTTCGTGAGATTGCCCGACTTGTCGAAGACCAGGAAGTAGCCCCGCTGGGTGGCGTGGTAGAGCAGGCCGCGCGAGCGGTCGTAGCACGAGGCGAACTTGCCGCCGCTGCTGGACGCGGTGGTGGTCTTGTCGGCGACCGGCGAGGAATAGTTGCCCGGGGCGAACTTCATGAAGCGCGTCCGGGTGCTGTCGTTGGTGGGAAAGATCAGGTAGAGGTTGTCGGCCTCGTCGGTCTCGAGGGTCGGCGGACTGACCCCGTAGTTCTCCTCGTAGACCGTCGTGAAGGTCCGGCCGCCGTCGGTGCTGCGATTCAGCCAGAAATGCGGGTTGTCCCGGTCGCCGCGGGTGGCGAAGATCCCGTGGGCGTTCCGGACCACCTTCTGGTTGTGACTCTGGAAGGGCACCTTCCGGCCCGGGACGGTCGCCACCTCGATCCCGGCCACCTGCCCGGCCGCCGGCAGGCACGCGGCGGCGATCATCAGGGCCCCCACGCCATGTGGGATCCCGCGGATTCCCCTGCTGCCGGTCGCGTTGTGCCTGAGCTTCCGCATTCTCGTCATGCTGTTGTGCTTCCCTCTTTATCTACGTTTGGAGATCGAATGTTCTCGCTCAGCGGCGCTTCCTGCCGGGGGCAGGAGATTCCATGGGGGCGGTTCTCACGGGCCGGTAACCTTGAGGCGGGCGAAGCGCGCCGGAACGTCGTTCGGGATGGTGTAGTCCACCGACCCACCAATGGTCATCTGTTCTTCGGGCACCGGGTCCCAATCGACGAGGTTGGTGGAGGTTTCCACCACGTAGTCGGCACCATAGGTGCCGGGGTATTCGGCACCCTTGGTCCACGAAACCGTGCGGGTGGAGTCCGGCGCCGCCAGCGCAGTGTGGCCGGAGCCGGATTCCCCCATGAAGTACTCGATTCCGTTCTCGACGCCGTCGTTGTCGTGGTCCATGTCCATCGTCTGGCCCGGGGCGTTGGCGGCGGCCCAGGCGGTGTAGTCGTGGTCGGCGGCGGTGAGCAGGCCGGCGTCGAGCGCGAGCCAGCCGATGCGCTCGGCACACCCGTGACTGGTCTCAGAGTCGCCGGATTTTTCCTCCTCGAGAAACACGGTGGCATCGGAACCGGTCAGGGCCGTCACCCGCAACGCGCAGGGATCCGGCCCAGCATAGGTCTGAATGCTCGCCAGGAAAACCGGGGCGGAGGTAAACGTCTGGCTGAAGGAAATGGTCTTCTCCGCTTCTGTCACATCCTGGGCCGTCACTCCGGACTCGAATTTCAGCCCCTCGGTCACGCCCACCGTCGCCTCGATGGCAATCCACCCGACGGTCTCCGTGGAGTGCGTCCCGTCGCCTGCCTCTTCCTCCTGCAGGCGGACCTCGAAACCCGAGGCGGTGATGTTCTGCAGCCGTTCCGTAACCGCCGCTGATCCATTGTAACTGGCTGTCTGTGCCAGCACCGCCGGCGCCGCGCCGAAGGCGGACGGGAAGCTCACCGCCGTGAAGTTCTCGTCAACGGACGCCGTACCTGCCTGGATGCGCGTGCCGTCCTCGAGCGTGTGGTCACCCGCCTCCATCACCAGGTAGCCGATGGTCTCGACCCCGTGGGAGCCGTCGAGGTAGTTCCACTCGTCGAGTTGGAACTCGAAGCCGGCCGCTGTTACGTTGCGGACACGAACGGTGGTGGGATCCGAGCCGCCATAGCCGGGCGGTCCCATCACGACCACCGGATTAGTGTAGGTCTGCCGGAATGCCACCGCGTGCCAGTCGCTCCCCCCGTAGGTCCGCGCATTCACCACGCCGCTTTCCCCAAGGTAACCTTC
>CAYPUM010000620.1:0-2114 GCA_964413545.1 uncultured Roseibacillus sp.
CGGCGGTCTGCTGCATTTTTTGTCCGTGCTGGTCGACGCCGGTGAGGAAGTAGACCTTGTCGCCGCGGAGGCGGCGGTAGCGGGCGATCACGTCGGCCAGGACCTTTTCGTAGGCGTGCCCGATGTGGGGGGCGCCGTTCGGGTAGTCGATGGCGGTGGTGATGTAGAAGGGCTTGGTCACCCGGTCAGCGTGAGGGCTGTCGGACATCGGCGAGGATTCGCTGTTGTTCGAACCAGGTGTCGATGGCCAGTTGCTTGAGGCTGGCGGATTCCTGGCGGGTTCGTGATTCGACCCGGAAGGGGAGGTCGGGTCCGGCGGGGACCTCGCGATCCTTGACGAAAAGGAAGTAGGCGCGGGCGATGCCGCGTTGTTTTACTTCCTGGGTTTTGACGGAGCTGAGGGAGTTCGGGCCGGTGACGGCGGCGAGGTTGAACTCGGCTTCGCGGAGGGGTCTGCCGGAGGGGCGGGTGAGGTTCGTGAAGGGGGTGGGTTGGAGGTCGAGTTCGCGCACCGCCTCTTCGAAGGATTTGTCGTCTTCGAGGGCCTCGGAGAGTTGTTCCCGCTGTTCTTTGGCGGCTTCGAGTGCTGCTTCGCGGGCCCGTATTTTGACGAGGTTGAGGTGTGCCGCGTCTCGCGCTTCCTTGAAGGGGAGTTCCCGGGGTTCCGCGGCTTCCTCGATGCGGAAGAGGAACCATTGTTCGTCGCCGAGCGGGTAGGGGAAGCTGGTGGCGTCCCATTTGTTTTCGCCCGGATTGTGACTGAAGACCTTGTCGGCGCCGGTTGCTCCCTCGATGCCCCGCAGGGGCGCCTTCAATTCCCCGGGGAGGTCGCGCTTGGCGACGAGGCCGGTGGTTTTGACTTCAAAGCCATGCTCGGCGGCGAGTTCCTCGAATCCCTCGCCTTCCTTTGCCTGGAGGGCGTCCCAGAGTTGGTCCATTTTTTTGCCGAGTTGGAGGACGGCCTTGTTGCGCCTTTCCTCTTCGGATTGTTCCGTCTCTTTGTCGGCTGGGGTGGCGGTTTCGGTGTCCGGGGTGGCGGTTTCGGTGTCGGGGGTGGCGGTTTCGGTGCCGGGGGTGGCGGTTTCGGTGTCTGCCGGCGGATTCGCGTCCGCGTCCGAGGGTGGTTCGGGGGCCGCGATGACATAGGAGATGCGCCGTTTGGCGGGAGAGAGGAAGGCCGGCTTGCGCTCCTCCCAGAAGGAGCGGACCTCCTCTTCGGAAGGGTTCTGATCGGCCTCGAAACGGGCAAAGGGAAAGTCGAAGAGCTGGTAGGAGACCCGCTGGGACTCGCTGAGGATGGCGGTCTCGACGATTTCGGGGGAGGACTCGATGCCGCTTGCAAGGACTTGGGAGAGTTTCCGGATGGCGATGACCTCGCCGATCAGGTTGTTCATTTCCTTGAGGCCCATGCCGAGGCTGGGGAGGCGTTTCTCGACGAAGTCCTGATAGGCGGCGGCGTCGAAGGATCCGTCGTCGGCGACGAAGATTTGCTCGCGGAGGGCGATCTCGATTTCCTCCTGGGAGGCGTAGACCCCGAACTCCTCCATGCCTTTCTGGAGGCTGACGCGGTTCACGAGGAAATTGCGGAACTGGTCGGCGTCGAGTTCCCTGCCGGGGAAGATCCCCATTCGCGCGAGATACGGATAGACCGCCATCAGGGCGCGCTGCCGCCGGGTCAGATCGAACAGGAGGCGCGCCGGATTGACCGCCATGCGTTGGAACTCCTGCTGGCTGAAGGAGCGCCCGTGCGCCTTCAGCACGGTGGGTCCGCTGCCAAGGCCTTGCTGACCGGTCCCGAAGAAGACCAGCCCCACGAAGAGCAGTATCAGAACCACGAACATCAGGCCCGTGTATTTGCGAAATGATTCCAGCATGATCGGCGGGTGGTGGGTTGCGAAGAGGCGCCGGGACGGCCCGAGAGGGAGCGAAACAGCGCCGGGGGGGGCGCAAACTAGGCAAGACAGGCCGGGCCATCAAGCGCAGACGCATCCGACGGGGACAGAAATGCGGGAGGGAGCGCGGAGCCGTGGCGCTGTACAAATGTTGAGGGGGGCTTTTGGCCCCCCTCAACGGAGTCCATCAACCTCAACACACTGTTACAGCGATGCGAAGCT
>CAYPUM010000621.1:0-2113 GCA_964413545.1 uncultured Roseibacillus sp.
AACCGATCCTCACGCGATCCGCGGCCATAACGTGGAGGACGATTTCGGGTTTACCTACGGGTTTAACGATCATCAAACGCGCTGGATCGGGTGTCCGACGCACGAGAACCGCGGCCGCAACGACCAGGACGGCGTGTTCTATCGCTTCTTCGGGCCCGATCCTATCGCGTTCCGTTCCTCGGTCTCTTTCCGAGCCGGCTGTCGCGGGGACGACATGGAGACGGTGGTTTATTACTACAAGATCCCCGGCAGCGGTTCGCCTGAAATAGAGACACCCTCCGAATGGCAGGTGGCCGGGTTGCTTCCCTGCGCCGACAGCTTTGACGAATTCCGGAAAGAGGGTTTCATCGAGCAGCTCACAGCCGGAGGCTGGCCCGAAAAGCTGAAGCTTGGCGACAAAACGCTCTCCGTCCGCATGCTGAGAAGCGATCATGGCTGGATCGACCTTCGGGACCTGTACTACGGGAAGACGGACCAATCAGCTTGCGCCCGTACCGCCATCCAGAGCAAGACGGCAAGGGACGCGGTGCTTCGAATATCGGCCGACGACTGGTGCGGTGTCTGGCTGAACGGCGAGCATGTGACCACGCTCCGGCACGAGAACGGGCTCGAGACGGCCAGGCTTCCCGTGAAACTGAAGAAGGGGGCCAACGATCTGCTCCTGAAAATGAACAATACGGGACGCCCGCCCAACCGGGAACTATGGGCCGTCAATTGCGTGGTGGAGCAGGAGAAAGAGGGGCGCCGGTGAAGTAAGGTGATTCGGTGCATGCAGTGGTGTAACAGAGGGTGGATGCAGGGTGATCCGTTGAGGATGGAGTTTGCTTGCCTTTACGCAACGATCCCTCCGCTTGGGTCTTCCGCGCCGCGATCGAGATCACCGGCGGCCGCGCCACGATCCGCAATCCCCTGTTGCACCGGTTCAAAGGGGGGGGGAGTGACGAACGTTGAACAGCGAACAGGTTCTGTCACAAATCTTATAACAAGTGTGTGTGAGTATGCGGGTATGTGGGTGTGTGAGTTCGAGTAGGGTCAAGCACTTCAGCGAACTCAGGGTTTGTCGTGAGGCGTTCGAGGCCGCGATGCGCACCTTTGAATGCTCGAAGAAGCGGCCGAGTGAAAGAGGATGGAGTTGTGTACGAGGTGACCAACGGACTCACATGCCCACACACTCACATGCCCACATACATGGGGGAGAGCGACCAATCCGCTACAAGTACTTGTTGGAAGATAGGTTGCCCCAAGAATTGGGGCGGAATTCTTGGAAGAGCGACCCTGAACCAAAGGAGAAGGGCATGGTGCGGATGACGCATTTGATCGGGAGTGGATGCGTGGCGGCGCTTCTGGCCGGCATGGCGGGTATGATGACTTGTGGTGAACCGGTTCTTGCGGGGGCGAGCGATCGGTTCTTTGCGTTGAACAATTCCAGGAAGGCCGGGAAGCTGGGCCCGGCCGAACGGGCGGCGCTCGTCAAGGAAGCGGGCTTTCCGGGGCAGCGGGTTTCAGGCATCGACAATCTGGAGGAGGATATGCAATGCAGACGGACAGGAGATCGTTTCTGAAGAGCGCGGGCGCGGTTACGGGCGCGGCCGCGGCGTTTCCGACCCTCCTGCCGTCGAGCGTGCTGGGTGCGGAGGCGCCCTCGAAGAACATTGCGCTGGGGTGCATCGGCCTGGGCGTTCACGGCTTCGGGGTGAACCTCAACGCCTTCCCGGCACAGGGCGAGGCGCGGATCACGGCGGTGCGCGACGTGGTTCACGCCCTGCGGGAAAGCGCGCGGGCTCGGGTCAACAAGCGCTACAAGAACCAGGACTGCAAGGTCTTCACGGACTTTCGCCGCATCATCGAGGACAAGTCCATCGACGCGGTCGTGATCTCGACTCCCGATCACTGGCACGTGCCGATGTCCCTGATGGCGATCGAGGCGGGCAAGGACGTGTTCTGCGAAAAGCTGACCAAGGCCATTGCCGAAGGCGGCACCCTGGTGAACGCGGTCAGGGAGCACGGGACGGTTTTCCAGATGGGACTGGAGGACCGGTCGGTTCCGCACTATCACAAGATGGTCGAATGGCTGCGCAATGGGGCGATTGGGGACCTCGAGAGGGTCGAGGTA
>CAYPUM010000622.1:0-2108 GCA_964413545.1 uncultured Roseibacillus sp.
GCTGCCGGAAAACTTGACTCATTTGTGACGACTTCTGGATTTCAAGGACTCTAGCATCTCTGAAACCCAGGACACTGCCGGGCGTCGACGCTGGAATCCTGCACCCGACCGGTCCCTGGTGGCCCGCCGCCAAAACCCACCGTGGGTGAGCTTTGGCAATCGCGGCTTCGGTGTCTTCACTCCGCGTGGTTCTCCGGGGGGTGCCGGGGGAGGCGGCGGTATGTGAGGAAGCACTCGGCGTTGTCGAGGGGTTCGAAGCGGGTGAGTTCGAATTCGAGGGAGGCGGGGAGGTGGGCGCCGGGGAGGCCGGTGATGCCGGGGGCCGAGGCGCCTCCGAAGAGGGTGTGGCCGGCCAGGGTGAGGTTGATTTCGTCGATGGCATCGAGTTCGGCGAGGGCGCGCACGAGCGTGCCGCCGCCTTCGCAGAGGAGGGTGCGGACGCCGTGGCCGGCTTTGAGGGCGGCGAGGAAATCGCCCAGGCTGGTGAGATGCACCTCGGCCCCAGCGGCGGTGTAGGGGGTGGGGTCGTAGTGCGCCGGGGGGTCGGTGACGAGGAGGTGGAGGGGGCCGCCGGGAGTTCGGAAGACCCTGTGGGCGGGGTTGAACCGGCCGGACCGGGAGACGATGCAGCGCAGGGGTTGGCGGGGCGGGTTGCGATCGCTCGGGATGGTGAGGCTCATGGCGTCGGTTTCGAGGGTTCCGCGGCCGACGAGGAGGGCGTCGGCCCGGGTGCGGATCTCAAGGAGGCGATCCATGTCGAGCTTGGACGTGAACCGGGCGGGGTCTTTGGTGGCGGTGGTGACCTTGCCGTCGGCCGTGATGGCGAAGTTGACCAGAACCTCGGGGCGCGCCATGGCGGGAGCAGTGAAGCACAGTGCCGGCGGGGCGGCACGGAGATTCTGGGGAGGCGGCAAAAGCTCTGCGGCAAGACTTGACTCGTCTGGGACGAGTTCCGGCTCTCAAGGACTTTGGCGGGAGGAAGCGCGCCGGGCACGGACGGCTTGGGCGAACTCTTCGAGGAGGGGCTCGGTGGATTCCCAGGAGATGCAGGCGTCGGTGATGGATTGACCGAAGACGAGTTGCTTCGGGTCGTTGCCGAGTTTCTGGGCGCCCTCGACGAGGTTGGATTCGATCATGACAGCGGCGACGGCGCGGCAGCCGGCGGCGAGTTGGGCGCAGAGGTTTTTTGCCACGACCGGTTGATTGCGGAAGTTCTTCTCCGAGTTGCCGTGGGAGCAGTCGACCTGGAAGTAGGGCGGGAGGCTGCGGTCCCGGAGGCGCGTTTCGACATCCTTGATGTTGCCGGGATGATAGTTGGGGCCCTGGCCGCCGCCGCGGAGGATGATGTGGCAGGCGTCGTTGCCGGCGGTGGCGACGATGGCGGAGACGCCCTCCTTGGTGACGGAGAGGAAGTAGTGCGGTTGGCGGGCGGCGGTGATGGCGTCGAGAGCGATCTGGATGGAGCCGCCGGTTCCGTTCTTGAAGCCGACGGGCATCGAGAGGCCGGAGGCCAGCTCGCGGTGCACCTGGGATTCGGTGGTGCGGGCCCCGATGGCGCCCCATGAGATGAGGTCGGCGATGTATTGGGGGGAGATGGTATCGAGGAACTCGGTGCCGGCGGGCAGGCCGATGGCGGCCAGTTCGAGCAGCAGCTCGCGCGCGATCTGGAGGCCGCGGTTGATGTCGAACGAGTGGTCGAGATGGGGGTCGTTGATGAGCCCCTTCCAGCCGATGCTGGTGCGGGGTTTTTCGAAGTAGACCCTCATGACGACGAGGAGATCGTCGGCGTAGCGGGCGGCGGCGGTTTGCAGGCGGGTGCCGTATTCGAGGGCGGCGGCGGGATCGTGGATCGAGCAGGGGCCGACGACGGCAAGGAGCCGGTCATCGTGTCCCTTGAGGATGGCCTCGGCCTCGAGGCGGGTGCGGGCGACGAGCTGCAATTGGAAAGAACCGCTGAGCTCACGATTCAGCAGGATGGTGAGCTTGCGGTCAGGGCCTTGGCCGGAGAGTTGATGGTCGTCGACCAACTTTGACGGGCCCAAAGAGATAATCTCCCAAGGCTCGGGCAGATTCATGGTCAGTTGAAAAAGTCCGGCCCGCTCAATTTT
>CAYPUM010000623.1:0-2108 GCA_964413545.1 uncultured Roseibacillus sp.
GCTCTTCCTCGATGTTCAGGACGATGGTGTGCGAAGGATGGTAGAGTTCGAGGGTCCCGTCGCTTTCGTCGCCCTCCGCCACCATGTATTCGCCGGCCGCTTCCCAGTGGGCGTTGGCCCCGAGAACGGGGATCTCGGCCCCGACGTAATGCGAGATCAGCCGCCCTCCCTTCTTCAGAACGTGCGCGCACATCGCGGAAGTGGTGGTCTTGCCGTGGGTCCCCGCCACCACCACCCCCTTCCTGGAGGCCATGATCGCGGCGAGGCACTCCGCCCGCCGCAGGCAGTCGATCCCCCGCTCCCCCGCCGCCGCCAGCGCCGGATTGTCGGCCTTGATCGCCGACGAATACACCACCACCTCGGCGTCCGCCACCGCCTCCGCCGAGTGCGGCGAGGAAAAATCGAGCCCCAGCCGCTGCAGGCGCTCCGTCTCCCCGCTCGTCACGCGGTCCGATCCGCTCACCCGGTGACCCATTTCGAGCAACAACGCCGCGAGGCCGCTCATCCCGGAGCCCGCCACCCCCAGCAGATGAATCCGCATCGGCCGCGCCGGGTCCGCAAATCGTTGCGTCGGGTCTGACATCAGGAAGCTTCGATGTGGTCGCAGATCCGGCCCGCCGAATCGTCGACCGCAAGGCTACGCATGCCATCCCCCATCGCTTTCAGCTTCTCCGGCTGGTTGAGCAGCTCGTGCACAATCAATGCAAGGCGTTTCGCGTCGAGGTCCCGTTCCTGCGCAAGGAGCGCCGCCCCGGCCCGGTCGCAGGCCTCCGCGTTGCGCGTCTGATGGTCGTCCGCGGCATACGGATACGGAACCAGAATCGCCGGCAACCCGACAAAGGCCAGTTCCGTCAGACTGGAGGCGCCGGCCCGGCAGACGGCAAGGTCGCTCGCGACATACGCCGACGGCATGTCATGACAGAACTCGAACACGACATGACAAGAACGCCCGGCCACCGCCGCCCGCACCCGCTCGTGGTCGAGCTGACCCGCAAGGTGCACCCACTGCACGTTGTCGCCCAGCTCGGCCGAGGCTTCCACCACCAGCGAGTTCAGACGACGCGCCCCCTGGCTCCCCCCGAACACGAGCACCGTCGGCTTCCCCGTCTCCAGACCAAGGCGCTCCATCGCCTCCGCCCTCGAAGGCAGGTCGCGCATCTCCTTGCGCACCGGCGTGCCCGTCAGCACCACCTCGCAACCCGGAAAATACCCGCGGGCCGCTTCAAACCCCACGAAAACCTTCCGGCACCACCGGCTCGTCAACCGGTTCGCCTTGCCCGGCAGGGCGTTCGATTCATGCACGAACGCCGCCAGATTCAGACGATGGCCGGCGTAGACCGGCGGAAGCGACGTGAAGCCTCCCATCCCGATCACGGCGTCCGCCCCCCGCTCCTTCAGAAACCGCTTCGCCTGCCCCGCCGTCCGCCAGAGCCGCCACAGGAACGAAACCATCCGCGGCGAAAACGCCGCCGGCTTCGCGATCGCCGGAACCTCTTCGAAATCCAGTCCTTCATACTTCGCGGAGGCCTCGGCGTCCACCCGCTTGCGCGAGATCAGCAGCAGCGGCCGGTGCCCGCGGCGGTCCAGCTCCTCCGCCACCGCAATCCCCGGAAACAAATGACCGCCCGTGCCGCCGCATGCAATCACCACAGACAGTTCGCGGGCCACCGGTCAAATCTTGAGTGCGAGTTTCCGCTCCTTGATCACGGGAATCTCCGCGCGCTCCACGAAGGCCGCGCGACGATGCAGACTGACAAGCAACCCGACCGCCGCAAGCGTAAAGACGAGATTCGATCCGCCGTAGCTCACAAAAGGCAGCGGCAATCCCGTATTCGGAAGCAGACTGGTCGCCACCCCGATGTTCATGATCGCCGGCAGCGCAATCACCGCCGTCAACCCCACTCCCAAAAGCTTGCCGAAGTGGTCCGGGGCGTGCAGCGAAATCGACACCCCCGCCGTGCTCACCAGCACGAAGCAGAACACCGTCCCCAGCGTGAACCAAAGCCCGAGTTCCTCGCCCACCACCGGAAAGATGAAATCCGTGTGGGCCTCCGGCAGATACCCGTGCTTCTCCGCCCCGTTTCCCAGCCCCACCCCCCAAAGCCCCC
>CAYPUM010000624.1:0-2103 GCA_964413545.1 uncultured Roseibacillus sp.
CGCCGATGATCCCCACTTGGAACGCGGTGTAGTGCACGTCGTGGACATGGTTGTCCTCGATCAGGAGGTCGCCCGCCTGGCCGATGTTGAAGGTGTTGAACCCGACGCCCGGCGTTCCGCCGATCGTGCCGTCGATCTCGTTGCCCCTGATGACTCCGCCGTCGAGCGATTCGCCGGCCCAGAACGCCGCACGCCCCTCGCAGTTGAACTTGTTGTACTGGAACACGAGCCCGTCGAAATCGCCGGGGCCGGCGTAGAAGAAGTCAGTTTCGCCGTTGGCAAACAGGTTGAACTCGAAGAGGCAGCCCACATGGTCGCCGCCGCCGAACTGGATCACGCCCTGCGGGGCGGAGCCGCTGCTGTTCTCCCAGATGCAGTTCCTCATCGTGAAGCCGTTCGCGTCGGCATAGGTGTCGATAATGCGTGCCCCGGTGCTGGTGACCTTGAAGCCGTCGAGGGTGATGTTGTCGGCGGAGACGGAGATGGCGCCCGGTCCGTTGCCGTAGGACAGGATCGTCTCCGCCCCCCGAACGCCCACCGTCTCGGTGGGGTGGGTCCCCACGGCGGGGTGGATGCCGGCATTGGCGCCCAACAGAGTCAGGGACTTGTTGATGGAAACGCTCTGGGTGTAGGTGCCCGCCGCGATTTCAATCGTGTCCCCGGGGGTGGCCGCATTGATGGCGTCCTGGATGGAGCCTCCCGGAAGGATCACGGGGGCGCCGGTCTGGGCGTTCTCGACTTCCGAGTTGCTGTTGCCGTACTTGGTGTTGAGGGCTTCCGCGAGCGCGACGGCCTCGGCCTGGTCGCCGTCGGTGTACATGTGCATCGAGGCGGTGCCCGGGTTGTAGTCGTTCTCGATGAGGTAACTGGCTCCGCCGACCGTCACGTTGGTGTTGGTCAAGCCGAACTCGTCCTCGACGTAGACGGTTTCGTCGATCGAGTTGGCGGCGAAGTCGATCGAGACGTTGGAACTGCCGCGGTTCAGGTAGATGCTCTTGGAACAATAGACCGCGATGCCGCCCCATGCGTTCCCCTCGGTGGTGCAGCCCGTGACGGTGACGCCCGTGCAACCGGTCAACTGGATCCCGTTGCCGTAGGCGCTGTTGCGGGCGGTGAGGTTGGTCAGGGCGACCCCGTCGTATCCATGGATGTCGAAGGCGGTGCGGTTGCCGTCCTCGATGGTGATGCCCTCGAGGGCGAGGTTGGAGAGCGGCGCGTAGGGCGACCCATGGTCGAAGGTGGCATGGATCGCGTAACCGCCGCCGCCGCTGGTCCCCTCGCTGCCGCTAACAATCGGCGGAAGCAGGGTGAAGTCCCGGAGGGTGACGTCGTCGGCCTCGACCTTGATCCCGTGACCGGTCCCGTTGCCGGAGGCGTCGATGATGACGCCCGCTTCGCTCTGCCCGTCGAGGGTGAGCGGCTTGTTGACGTTCAGGGTGCCCGGCAGGACATACGTGCCGTCATTGATGACGATCGTGTCTCCGGCGGTTGCCGTGTTGACGGCGTTCTGAATCGAATCACCGGGATTGACGGTGATGGTGGCGCCATGGCCCTGCGCCGCGATGGCGGCGAGGGCGCAGGCGAAGGCGAGCCCGATGCGGCTCGTGCGTGGTGCTGTCGCTTTCATGGGATTAACAGGATTGATGTCAGACTGTTGCTTGAGGTTGTGAGGAGGCGCCTAGAGGGCGTCTCCTCCGGTGTAGAAGTTGGCTTGGAGCAGGGCGTAGTCGTCGATTTTGACCTCGCCGTCTCCGTTGATGTCGGCTTCCGGATCGGTCGTCAGGTAGTGGTAGCGCAAGGCCGAGTAGTCGAGGATGTTGACGACGTTGTCGCCGGTGAGGTCCCCTCCGGGCAGGAGTTTGGTCCCGGTCAGGTCCGCCGTGCCCACCCCTTCCGGGGTGAAGGACACCGCCACCTTGCTGCGGAGGTTCCATGCCGTCTTGGCGCTGAGGGCGACGGTTCCGGCCGGAACGTCCTCGAGGCTCACCGAGCCGGTGGAAGCCGGCACCGTGCCGGTCCCGGTCAGGCTGACCGTGGCGGTCCAGGTTTCGAGCACCGCCCCGCTGCTCGCGGTGGCCACGAAGGTCACCTCCCGCAATCCGC
>CAYPUM010000625.1:0-2090 GCA_964413545.1 uncultured Roseibacillus sp.
AGAACGACCTGACCACCGTTCCCGACCCGGAGGACACCCCCGGGGGGCGGGACGCAGTTCCTCCGCTTCACCTCCGCCAACGACTATGCCGCCCCGGACGTCCAGCGCATCCACTACAACAATAGCGGCCACCTCGCCGCGCTCGTCAGCCATGACAACGGCGTCACTTGGCACGACCACGCCCGCACCCGGATCAAGGCATGGCAATCAGGAGTTGGCCCCGTCGGCACCTGCCGCGCCATCACGTCCAACGGCAAGGTGATCGGCTCATTCACGGTGTACCCCGGAGGCGTCCCCCGCGCCTTCTACTTCGAGTTCTCCAAATGACGCCAAGAGGACAATGGAACGCAACTTGCCTTGCATATCAGGATCTCTTGATCGTCAGGGGAATGAACCGGCGCATGATGCCCGGCGAAACCAAGAAGGCAGGGATGAAGAAATCAAGCAAACGAATCCTGACGGGCACGGTCCTCGGCGCGCTCATTGTATACGGCAGTTTTGTGGGCCTCTGGACTCCCACGGGGCTGGAATGCTGGACCGCGGAGACCATGGGGAGCTTCCACGGGATCATCCGCAGCGTGGCCGCCCTCGGCATCTCCTGAGATCCTCACGAAGCGCCTTCGATCTCCGCGATGGCGCTTCGCAGCATGGTCTCCATGTCGGTGTCGTCGGTCTCGGAGGCAAGGGCGCTCCGCAGGGCGGGGAGGCTTTCGGCGGTCCCGATCCGGCGGAGGAGACGCGCCGCCGACAATCGCACCGCCCGGTCATCGTCGCCGAGGTGGGGGCGAATCACGACCTCGGCCTCCGGGCCCACGGAAGCGAGGATCGGCTCCCAAGCCGCCGGGTCGCGGGCCCAGAGCGTTTCGGCGATCGGGATGGCCTCGGGCGCTTCGCGCGCCACGAGGAATTCCACCATGCTCTGCGGCAGCGGTTTGTTGTTCACGAGGAGTTCCCGGGCTTCCGCGGCCACCACGGCTGTCGCACCGTCTGAGGGCTTCGACCACACCATGAGGGCCCGGCACACCAAGTCCTGCAACTCCGGTTCGTCCTCCTCCTTGACGAGTTCGATGAGCCTGCGGGTGATTTCGGGCTGGAAGCGCTTCGGTTCGGCGTCCGCGAGGCGCTGCACGGCGTCCCGCACCCGGTCGAGGTCGATGTGTTCCAACTCGCTCTTGTTGCGGACGTAGAAGGCCGGGTGGCCCTTGTCCTTGAGTTTCCGCATCAACTCCGGGCTGGCGTCGAGGAGGCGCTCCCCCTCGACGGTCGCCATCACGACCCGGATCTCGGGGTAGGTTTCATCGACCCTTCCGAAGCGATCGATGAGGGCCTCGACCTCCGCGAGCGACACCTTCACCCCTTCGAGGACGAACAGGGCCCCGTCGTCCCGGCGATAATACGACGGCCGCTCGCCGGTCCGGGTTTTGCGGTGCAGGAATTTCTGGATTTGGTATTTGAAGCGCTCCTCCATGCGGGGCACCCAGATGGCTACGACTTCTTCCGGGCCCCCGCCGCTCTTGGCAGAGCGCTCAATGGCCGTTCGGACGGGTTTGTATCCCACCCTCTCGAGCACGTCCCGTGCCGTCATCCGGCGGGGCACGACAGGTTCCGACGGTTGTCCCGCCTGAGACGACGCGTCCCGCAGGTTAGCCGCCGGAATCGTCCTCGGCACGGGAAGAAAAACCGCAAGGATCATCACGGCCGCCCCGAGAACGCCCGCCGTCATCATTCCTCCCTTCAGCCGCCGCCGGCCCGCGTACAGGATCAACGCTCCCCCCATCATCACCACGAACCCCGCCAGCACGATCCGCTTTCCGAGATCCATGTCCTTGAAAAACAACCCCGCCTGCACCCCCACGATCAGGAAGAGCGCGAACCCGACCAGCGTCAGCACCCCTATCGTCATCGCCACCACCTGCTGGGGTGACATCGGCAACACGTCGGCCGGCGTGGCCGCCTCGCTGTAACTCGCGGTCTGGAAGTCGACCGCCCGGTTCGCCGGGCTCGGCATGCGGCTGAACCCCTCGAGGCCCGCTCCCCGGACCTCGCCCGGGTAGAATTTGTTCTTCTGTTTGACGATGGTCTCCTCGGAG
>CAYPUM010000626.1:0-2086 GCA_964413545.1 uncultured Roseibacillus sp.
CGCGAGGAACTGCTGCGCCAGAAGATGATGAGCGTCGATTTGCTCGCCGCCTCGGATCGCGTGATCAGTCTGGCCGCCCTCGCCGTCTTTCGCGATGCCGGCCTGCGCCACGTGGGGGAAGCCCTGAAGTCGCTGGTGCGACTCGCCGAGACGCCCCGCGATGCTTCGGAACCGGTCACCCTCGGTCCCGGGGGGCTGTCGTGGCGCGAACTCTACCGCCGCCATCTGGGGTTTCTCGGGCGGGTCAGCGCCGGATTGCCCGGGAACCTCACCGGCCCCCGGAACCTGAATTATGAAGACCGCTGCGAGGTCCGGACGGTGCTCGATCCGCTTGTGGCGGCCAGCGGCGGTTCGCTCCGTTGGCTGGAGCCGCGGGCCACTCCTCCCGCATGGCCGGGGCCGGTCTCGGACATCCAGTCCGTGGCGGGGCCGTTCATGACCGTTCTGACGCAGGCCGTGGCCGGCCAAGGGGTGGTGAAGCTGGAGGAGAGTCTCTCCGGTCTCGAAATCATCTTTCCGGGCCGGCCGCTGCGGGATCTGCTGCAGCCCTTGGTGGGCTCGTCTCCCGAGGAACCGCAGCGGCTCGTCCTTGAACTCATCGCAGGCTTCCTGCGCATCGCCCACCATGGTGGAGTGTTCGATTTCCTGCCCGCCCCGGGGGAGTCCGAAACCCGCCTCCGGCTCGGCTTCGACGCTTCCCGCACCGAGCGCGTCCCCGCCGACCCCTACGAGGAGCTCGCCGCCGAACTCGTCGGAAACGAACTCTTCTGGTCTCGCTTCGTCGATTGACCGGCGTCCATCCCGCGGTCTGATCCGGCGCCGCACCGCGATGGGCTGGCGGACGGGGGGAATATCAGAAAAACCCGCTTGTGATTTGGAAATGCGGACTATATGCTTTTCCCAATGGATTTGATCGCACCGCACAGGATTCAGTTGGGGCGAGAACCGAGTCATTGATGAAAGCAGCGACCGAGGCGGGCCTGCGAGATCCCATTCAGCCATGGTATGAGGCCATCGGGTCGTTGGGAGACTACGTGACGTTCCGTTTTGGTCACTTGGCGCCCGGCTCGTCGGAGATTCGCTGGGTTGTCCTGCCGCATACCCGGTTTGATGGGATCGGCGGATTCGCCCACATGCTGCGGGAAGGGGGAGCGGATATTGAGACTCTGCCTCAGGTCGCGCATCCCTCGGATCCGTCGTGGTGGCCGTTTGTGCGTGCTCTTCCGCGGCTGTTGGGTCCGCGCCGTCGCGTGGCATGGGGGGATCTGGAGAGCGGGCCGGCGGTCGCGGGGGGGAGTCTTCCCGATCCGGTCATGGCGTGGCGCCTTTTCAGCGAGGAGGAGACCGTTGCGCTGCGCGGGGTGGCGCGGGAAGCGGGCGTCACGGCCAATACCTTTCTGCTCAAGCACCTCGACGATTCTTTGCGCCCCGAGCTTGCCGACCCCGGGGCGTCCGTTCCGTGGATGATCCCCGTGAACCTCCGGGGCAAGATCAACCGGAAGCGCGACACCGCCAACCACTCCAGTTACATCGCGATCCGAATCGCCCCGGGCCAGGGCATGAAGGACCTCCACCGCGACGTCTATCGGCGGCTCAACCGCGGCGAGCATTGGGCGGCGTGGCGGGGCTACAGCGCCACGCAATGGCTCCCGATGAGCTGGAAGCGCTTTCTCCTGAAGCACGACCGCGCCATGACGCAGTGGAATCTCGGGCTCTTCACCAATCTTGGCGTCTGGGACTCCGAAAAAGCCATCAACCAGGGAGATCTCCGCGGCGCGTGGCTCGTCATGGCGACCGTTCTCCGCTGCCAGATGGTCGGGGCGGCCTGCATCACGTTTCAGGGGCGCCTCAGCATCACGATTCAGGTTCATCCCGACTTGACCACTTCCCCCGCGGTTCCGGAGCGTTGGATGCAGCGCTGGGTGGGCCGCCTTACCGCAGATCTCCCCGTGAAACCGCGTTGTGATCACCCGATCGCCACGGTTCCGGAGTAGTCCTGAACCAACATGTCCGAAATATCCTGAATCGATGAAAACACCTGTGTTCTTGTTCCGGTCCCTTCCGTCCCTCGTCTCTTGCGCCTCTC